>USNJ01000020.1 GCA_900556055.1 uncultured Ruminococcus sp. | reverse complement strand
ACCGTCTGCAATCCGGATTTTCTGTTCCTTGATGGCTTCGCCTCGCAGGATGGTTGCTTCCTTTTCTGCTTCTGCATGCAGGATGGCTGCCTTTTTGTCGGCTTCTGCACGAAGTACCTTTGCTTCCTGTTCACCCTGTGCAACCTTGATTTGATATTCCTTTTCGCCTTCTGCACGGAGAATTTTTTCTCGCTTTTCCCGTTCTGCCTTCATCTGTTTTTCCATGGCGTTCTTGATGTCCACCGGCGGGTCAATGTTCTTCAGTTCCACACGATTGACCTTGATTCCCCATGGATCAGTAGCTTCATCAAGAGAAGCTCTCATCTTGGTATTGATCGTCTCACGTGATGTAAGTGTCTCATCCAGTTCCATGTCACCGATAATATTTCTTAAGGTTGTTGCAGACAGATTCTCGATTGCCATGATCGGATTCTCCACACCGTAAGTATAAAGCTTCGGATCTGTGATCTGAAAGAATACGACAGTATCGATCTGCATGGTTACGTTATCCTTTGTGATAACTGCCTGCGGTTTAAAGTCAACGACCTGTTCCTTGATGGAAACTCTTTTTGCAACTCTGTCGATAAACGGGATTATGAAATGCGGTCCTGTTCCGAGCGCAGCATAGAATGTTCCCAGACGTTCAATTACATACACCTGAGCCTGCGGAACGATCTTTATTCCTGAGATAACGATAATAAGGACAACGAAGATAAGTGCAATAATCAGCCACTGCATAATTTTTACTCCTTTTCAGCCGGTATTTTTTCGGGGATCACAATGAGCTTTGCGCCTTCGACAGCTGTGATCTTTACTGCCGATCCGTTTGCTATGGGCTTTCCGTCAGCGGAAACGGCTATCCAGTCAACGCCGTCAAGCCTTACTCTGCCTGACGATGTTTCGGGATCGACCGCTTCAATTATGACCGCAGTTCTGCCGACATTTGCGTCGGAATTGGTCTTTGCCGTTTTTGCGGGCATGATCTTTTTTATGAGCGGACGTGTCACAGCGATCATTATGCCTGCGACGATAAGGCAGGTAAGTCCCTGAATATATGCCGGAACTCCGAAGATAGTGAGGACAAAAGCAACCAGCGCTCCTGCTGCGAACCAGATCGAAACAAGCTGCAGTGTTGCGGCTTCGGCGGCTGCAAATATTATGAACAATATGAGCCAGATCATCATCATACCTGTCATGCGGTTCAACTCCTTTCAAGGTAAATCAAATTTACCTGTCAGATATATCATATCATAGCCAAGAAGAAAAATCAAGTGTATATAGATATACATTTCAACAAATTTTGCAGATCAGTTTTGGCTATTTTCACATGATGCTGTTTATATATTCGCATATGCCGATCGGCGTGAATTTATCGTGCGGAATGCGGGAAGGCGAAAAGCTGATGTTTCTGTCCTCAAGAAGTTCGGCGAGAGTTATGATGCCGAGCGAGTCAAGTATCCCCGAATCAAGGAGATTTTCGCTGTCGGAGAATGATGCGTTCCCGCAGCCGCCTGCTTCTGTGATTATCGTGCGTAGTTCATCAAGTTTCATTTTGAATATCCTCTTAAAATTAATTGACATTTTATTGAATTGATGGTATAATATTATAAATAATTTTACATGAAAGGAGATATTTTCATGAATAAAAAATCGCTTGTTTTCCTGCTGACAGCGCTTATTTTATGCTCATGCAGCAGTGAAGAACCCACAGAGATTGAAACATTTCCCGATATTACGGCTGTTGAATCGGCTTCGGATACATCAGCTGAAATATCCGAAACGGAAACTGAGAAAGAAACCGAAACATCTTCCGAAACCGTGACGGAAACTGAAACCGAACCCGAGATCTCGGAGACTGAGGCATCAGCCGATACGGACGAAAGCTTTTCGCTTGCCGATCTTGCGGGGGATTTCGACGCTGCCGATCCAATGAGATACACCCTTGTGACAAAGGAGAATTTCACTCCCGCAGATAAAAAATCGGCGGAAAATGCTGCGCTTGAAGTTGTCAGAGAGTCGGATTTTTTAAGATCAGTCGAAAAACAGGCACGGGAAATGTTCACCTATGAAAACGGAGTTTATACCCCGACTGATGAAATGCATTTTTTGAATTCAACATATCTTGATTATCTCGGAGATGATTTTTCGATAGAGCCTAAGCCGATAGGCGGCATCACAGCCAAGTTTGACGGCGTGAATGACGGATATGTTTACTTCTTTTCAATGCCGCTTTCATTTGACTATCTCGAATGGAGCGGTGCGTTTGAATTATATGCTGCCGTGTTTGTGAACGATGCTGATGAAGCGCAGCTGATATGCGGCGATCAGACGCTTGGTTCGGCTGTACTTCTTGCCTATGAGGACAGAACAGATATCGCTTTTTCGGCAGGACACACTTCGGGAACTAGCCATTCTTACATAGTAAGCTTTAATGACGGAGCCGTTCTCACAAACCGAAGGATTTACGGTTCTGTCAATGCAGATGAATCGGGATATGTACTGAAAGACGATGTTACGGGGTTTCTCGGTCAATACGAGCTGTTTTTCCGCGACAGGGAAAGAGGTTACTGCGGAATAAGGGCGGTAAAGCTCAGCGATGACGCATTTGAGAAAATCAAAAATTATCCGGGGATACAGCCCGATGAAAGAAATGCCGACGAGTTTGATGCCGACCATTTTTATATAGCAGGCGGAAAATATCTCAAAAATTCTTTCGGTGTATATGTATTTGACGGCAATGATCTTGTCCCGACCGATTTCAATGTGATAAGTGCTGATGAAGATGATTTTGACACGGTACTCAATGTCAATATCAGCGAATGGGAATGATCATTTTATTTTGCCCGATGCGGTGAGATGCTCATTATGTGAGATCTCGGTATGCGTCGGCAGCATATATTCGGGCAGATATTCCGATAAAAAGCCAATGAGGGAAGCGGGGGAAACTCCGCTTTTTTCATTGCAGAATGCTGTCAGCTTTATCCCTCTGACATCTCCCGAACTGTCGCGGACGGCGGTGACCTTTGCCGCATCGACATTTGGAAAACGGCATGCCGCCGACTCTATCTCGCCCGTTTCAATGCGGTATCCCTTGTATTTTATCATTCCGTCAAGGCGGGAAATACAGTAAAGTCTGCCGTTTTCTATCCTGCCTTTATCGCCCGTGGGATAGCTTCCGTCGGGGCGGATTACACTTTGCGGGGCATTCAGATATCCGCCGAAAACACTTTTTCCTCGGAGAATGATCTCATTGTTTTTGCCGAGAAATATTTCACAGGCGGCATTTTTGATATCTCCGCAGGGAAGATCTTCGGCTTCGTTTATCTCATCGGGGAATATTTCGGAGGCGGAAACGGCGCAGCAGGCTTCTGTCGGTCCGTAGGCATTTATGAGATGTGCTTTCGGGAAACGTGCAAAAAATCTGACGGCGGTCTTGGCTCTGAGCGGTTCGCCGCAGCATACGGCTGTTTTGAGATCAGGCATATATTCGGCGGAAAAACTCGGGCAGGTCATAAGCAGGCGCAGAAATGTCGGTGTGCAGTTCAGCCTTGTGATATGGCGTACAGTCTGCCATGTTTCGGGATATGCAAGCTCTTCGGGCGATACGGATATGAAGGTCCCGCCGTTTGCGAGGGACGGGAAAATGTCCGCACATGAGAGGTCAAACGAGAAAACTGAGGTGCCGAGCGTGATGTCATTGGGTGTGAAGCCAAGTCCGCTGTCGGAACAGGCAAAATCAAGGAACGACTGCATATTTTCCGCTGATATCGGAACGCCCTTCGGCTCACCCGTGCTGCCCGAAGTGAAGATAGTGTACAGCATTTTATGATGCGGGACGGGCAGTTCATTCGTACCTTTGGCACGCTTTTTCCCCGAAAACGCCGCTGTAAGAATGAGGTCGGGCATATCGGTGAAGCAAAGCGGACGGTCGGAGATAACAGCTGCTGCGGCACTTTGTCGGCAGATATCGGCAAGGCGCATTTCGGGGCAGCTTTCATCGCAGGGGATATACATTCTTTCGGCGATCATGCAGCCGAGTATCGCCGAAACAAATGCCGTGCTGCGCTTTCCGTAAATGACGGTGGGACCGTATGCAGCCGAAGAAAGCCGCTCGGCAAGCTTTAAGGCAGATGCGGCAAGCTCGCCGTAGGTCACAGATCTCCCGCATATCGTGCAGGCGGTTTTATTGGGGTGTTCTTTGCAGCTCCGGACTATGCTTTCAGCAAAGTTCATGTTCCTTCTCCTTTCGTATTTCGTCCTGCGGTATCAGTGAATGGTCGTACATTACCTTTGAATGGTTATTGAGAATAAGCTCGATTTTAAGCGTTTCACCGCTTTTTCGGTCTATGGTATGGCGGTAGACCTTGCTGTTTCGGAAATAATCGCCGTTTTCGTATGTATAGCCGAGATTTTCCTCCGTGATCTTATATCGCTCGGGGAATTCGGCTTCGGAGCGCAGTTCGCCGCAGAGGTCGCCGTTTTCGGTAAAAACGATTATCTGAACGGGATATGGCGATGTATTTTTAAATCGGTAATCGACATTTTTATAGAAAACGGAAGTACCCGTACCGAATGGGACACGCCGTCCGCTGTCGGGGAAAAGCGCATCGGAATGGTGATGAAGCTCGGTGACTTCAAGCGGGCTGTTCAGAATCAGCCAGTGGATAAGGTTCGCCATCTGGCATAGTCCGCCGCCGACAGCACTTCCCATGCCTTTTGGGGATATGGTCAGACCTTCCTTAAATCCGCACTTTTGGGTCGGTTTTCCGACTGTGCGCCAGAATGAAAAGGTTTCGTTCGGTCGGATAATGATGCCGTTTATCCTTGATGCGGCTATTTCGAGATTTGTCTGCTTATTTTCCTGAAGCTTCATGTCAACACCCTCAAGACGGCGCAGCATCACGGAGCGATGGCTTTTTACGGTCACGGGCAGCACATCTTCCGAGTGCAGTTTTGCGATTTTTTCTCCCGAAAATATGTCCTTTATGTCACGCAGAATGTATTCCTTTATCAGTGAGATCTTATAGCAAAGGGGCGATATTTCGCAGAAAAGCCGTCTTTTTTTCATGTCCATCATCTCCGTTTTATTCTATTATATCATTATATCACGGAAAATTATTCTTATCAATAACGCTTTGGATAAAAACGGGTTACAAACTGTTTACAAAAAGCTGTGGACGCATTATATCGGCGTGAGGTACACTATGCTGTGTGATCTCGCTTGTTTTACAGATGAAAAAAAGCCGCAGATATCGCAAAGGCAGTGGATCTTCATGCTGTGTGCGGCATAGATAAAAGCAAATTATCCAAAATAAAAAAAGCCGCACTTCAATTGAAATGCGGCTGATCTCAGTCCTCCGAAAGCGGGGTGACGTAAAGTGTTCGGTTGTTGGTGAAGATGACCTTGCCGGGCTTTGCGCCTGCGGGTTTTTTCACGAATTTCACGGGGACATAATCAACGGGGACCTGCGCTGATGACGCTGCCTTGCTGTGCTTTGCGGCGATGCGCGCGGCATAGAGGATAGTTTCGTCGTCGGGGGAAGCTCCGTGCGTGCAGATTATGACGTGCGATCCGGGAATATTTTTCGTATGCAGCCAGATGTCCGATTTTTCGGCGGTTTTCAGCGTCAGCTTGTCGTTCTGGATATTGTTGCGTCCGACAAGAATGCGGTATCCCGACGGTGATGTGTACTCGATCGGCGGGAGTGTTTTCGGTGTCTGACGGTTCTTTCCGCCCGATGCTTTGAGATATCCCTGCTCGGCAAGCTCGGTCTTTATCTGCATAACGTCGTCCTCGCCTGTGGTGCGGGTGAGCAGGTCGAAAACGCTGTCGATGTATTCAAGCTCTTCCTCACCCTTTGCGATAAGCTCGGTCAGCTTCTTTTCAGCGGTCGCAGCCTTGCGGTATTCGGCGTAATAACGCTGCATATTCTGCGACGGGGTAAGGCGTTTATCAAGCTTTATCGTAATGTCGGGGCAGTTTTCGTCGTAGAAATTCTGCACTGTGATCTCGTTCATGCCTTTCTGCATGGCGTAGATATTCGCTGAGATAAGGTCGCCGCAAAGCTTCAGCCTGTCACGGTCGGCGGACTGTTTCAGCTCCTGCTTCTGGACTTCAAGGCGGCGGGATATCCTTTCGGTAAGGTTTATGAGATGTCTGAAAAGATCCTGAGAACGCTGTTTCATTCGTGAAACGGCATCTCTTTCTGCATAGAAGCTGTCAAGCGTATCGCACGCTGAGGGAAGCTCCTTCACTGTCATAAGTCCGCCGTACTGGGTTATGCGGATAAAGGAAAAATCCTTGAGAAGTCCGTTCCGGTCGGTCAGGGTGCAGAATGTTCCGCCGTTTTGCATTGCATCGGCAGTGCGGGTTATCGCAATAAACAGCTTGTCTGTCTGCTCCTCGGTTATCTCGGACGAGGCTATGTCCTGTCCGCCGCCTGCTAAAAATGTCCATTCTCTTGCGACAACGGGGGATATTCCCTCGAATGTTCTTATCAGTGCCTTGGAAAGCTCTGCGTTCGGCTGATCGGAAAGTGCCTGCGAAAGCTGTTCCTTGGTGCAGGTCATGAGGTTCAGCCTGCTGTCTCTCGGCGGGACTTTGTATTTCATTCCGGGCAGCACGGGACGTTCACGGGACATTTCCTCGCCGACACGCTTTATGCTGTCGATTATGCGTCCTTTTTCGTTTATCATGACGATGTTTGAGCATCTGCCCATGATCTCGCTTGCTACTGTGATGACAACGGTATCGCCAAGCTCGTTCACGGCTTCAAAGTTGAAGAAAAGTATTCGTTCAAGACCGTCCTGACGTATGTTAATAAGCCGTCCGCTGCCGATATGCTTTCTCATCAGCATACAGAACATCGGCGGTGCTTTCGGGTTTTCGATGGATTTTTTTGTGATGTGTACACGGGCTGAGCCTGCATTTGCGGAAAACAGAAGCTTCTGCATCGCACCGCCCGCCCTCATGGATATAACTATCTCCTCCCGTGACGGCTGATGTATCTTATCGACTCTTGCGCCAATGAGAAACATAAGCTCCTTTTTCACGGTATATAAAAATGCTCCGTCAAGTGCCATTGTATTCTCCTTTTATGCCTGTTGTTTGTCTGCGGATATTCTGGGTGGTATCTTATCGAGAAGTGATGTTATTTTCTTATCCAGCAGCTTTACAACGAGTATCGCTGTGACTATGCCGAGAAGCGAGCCGACCAGCACATCCGTAAAGTAGTGGACGAACAGAAATACTCTCGAAAATGCTATCATAAATGCGATAACAAGCGCTATCACGCCGAGTACACGCTTTTTCATGAAAAGCGCCGTTGCTGTGGCAAATGATGATATCGAATGTCCCGATGGGAATGATGTTCCCATGGGCGCACCTATCAGCAGGATAAGATCGTCATGCGCAAGATACGGGCGGACACGGCTGAACATCGGCTTCAGCATCAGATTTCCGACAACTGCGGCGATACCGAGCGAAAGCAGCATCAGCACGCCAACGGGACGTGTTTTTCTCTTTATCATGAGCAGCAGCGAGGAAATTATCCATATCACGCCGCCCGTTCCGAGATGCGTTATCAGCGGCATTATCGTTTCGGTGAAGTGGTTGTGAAGATGATCTTGCATGAAATATGTAATGGCATCATCTATTGCCTGAATGAATTCCATATAATACGCCTCCTTATTCATAAAATAATACCACATATCGGCACATAAGTCAATATGCATCGTTGACAAAGCAGAACCTTTGTGCTATAATTTATTACGATATTGTGGGAGGAGGGACGAATATGGGTGATATTTACAGCCTTATAGATATAATATTGTCGGACGAGAAGCTTACAAACAGCAAAAGCTTCGGCTCAGTCTACAAGGATACGCCGATAATCCGTCCCGCCTCGAGAATGGACTCAGCCGTTTCGCAGAAGATATCCGAGATGCGGAAAATAGGCAGCGCATCAGGTGAAACGGGATTTATGGCGGATAACCGCTGCTTTAAGCGTCAGGCGGAATTCATGGCGGATTACGAGGACGACCATGAATACAGCGGCGGATTCATCTCCTATTACCCAACTTATCGCTCGATGAATGACCGCCAGCTTCGGGGATATTTCACATGGCGCACAAAGATACGCAAGGGCGAGATCACGGAAGCTCCGCTGTCCTTTGCTTTCGTTTATATTTACGAGCTGCTGAACGGGATAGGCGTTTCATCGCCCGAGGATGGCTATCGGAAGATAGAGAAATTCGGTGAGGATTACGGTGCTGTTGACAGATATGTGGTGCGGTATGTGAAAATGTGGCTCAAGGACTATGTTATCTATCATAATATGGATAAGTCGCTGCTTGATGATACTGAAATCGTGCGTGCTGCGGACGTTATCGCAGATATTCAGTCACAGTCGGATGCGGATATTTTTTCGGCGGCAGAGGTGCTTTCTTCCTATTCGGTGTCACGCTCAAAATTTTTCACTGAATATCATGATGATGCACAAAAGGTCACCTGCAATGTGCTGAAAGCTCTTGATCTTTATTATCTCTCGCATGGAAAAAAGACATTTCCCGAGAAGCTTTTCGGTCTGACGGCACGGTTTCCGACAGAACTGTTTTCGTCTGCTGTTTTTTATGATGAAAAGAAGTATGATGATTATTCCTATGCTCTCGGGAACTCAATGATATATCACTGCCGGCACGGAAGATGGAGCATTGAAAAGTTCAGCGGGCTTAACGGAAAATCACATGAGCTTGGTGCAATAATGAGGTCGATCGACTGCGAAATGCGCAGGATAACGGGTTACGGTTCTCAGCTGAAGCCTGAAAAAACAACGAAGCTGCTTATCAGGCTTATCGAAAAGGAAACATCGGCACTGCTTGCGGAAAAGGAAAAGGCAAAGCGTCCCGTTATCGAGATAGATGTTTCAAAGCTCGGCGGGATACGAAAGGCTGCTGACATTACAAGGGATAAGCTCATAGTAGATGATACTGAATATATCGAAGAGGAAAAGGAAGATATCATCACGGAGAATGTGTGTGAAGAAGAAAAGCCTGATAACGATGAAATGCACGAAAATTCACCTCTTGATGATAATGAATATGAATTTGTGCGCAGACTGCTGTACGGAGATGACTGGGCTGCGTTCATACGTGAAAAGAAGCTTATGCTTTCGGTCATTGCGGACAGAGTGAACGAAAAGCTTTTTGACATTTTCGGAGATACCGTCATAGAATTCAGCGGCGACGATCCAGCTGTTATCGAAGATTATGCCGACGAACTGAAAGGAATGATAACCTGATGAAGATACCTAAGAGAATAGCCTCGGCGGTCATAAATTCGCTGAAAGGCGGCGTTGTGCCGAGGATAGGTCTGCCGTATATCACGGTCGGACGTGAAACGGAAATAAATGCACTGCTGCACGATGTTGAGATAATAGCCGACGGAGGGGCGGCATTCAGATTTATCGTCGGCAAATACGGAAGCGGAAAAAGCTTCCTTCTTCAGACGATACGAAGCTATGTCATGGACAGGAACTTCGTTGTCGCAGATGCCGATCTGTCCCCCGAAAGACGTTTGCAGGGAACAAAGGGTCAGGGACTTGCGACATACAAGGAGCTTATCAGAAATCTGTCCACGAAAACACGTCCCGAGGGCGGTGCGCTGACGCTCATTCTCGACCGCTGGATAAGCGGCATACAGGCTGAAACGGCGGCAGAAAGCGGCGCAGATGTAAATTCACCCGAGTTCTCAAAGCTTGTTGAAAAGAAGATATTCGAGGTGATAAATTCGCTGAACGAAATGGTCCACGGCTTCGATTTTGCCCGTGTGCTGACTATTTATTATCAGGCGTACAACGAGGGCGATGATGAGAAAAAGTCAAGGGCTGTAAAATGGTTCAGGGGCGAATATTCGCTGAAATCCGAGGCAAAGGCGGAGCTTGGAGTAAATATCATCATTACGGACGATGACTGGTATGAGTATATAAAGCTGTTTGCAATGTTCCTGAAAAAGGCGGGCTATGACGGAATGCTCGTGCTTATCGACGAACTTGTGAACATCTACAAGGTTCCGAATGCCATCACAAGGCAGTATAATTACGAGAAGATACTTACTATGTATAACGACACCTTACAGGGAAAGGCGAAGTATCTCGGCATAATCATGGGCGGCACTCCGCAGTGCATAGAGGACACACGCAGGGGCGTTTACAGCTATGAAGCGCTGCGTTCACGTCTTGCGGAGGGACGATTCAGCGGTGAATACAAGGATATGCTTGCACCCGTGATAAAGCTTGCGCCGCTCACGAACGAGGAAATGCTCGTGCTTATCGAGAAGCTTGCGGATATTCATGCCCAGCTCTTCGGCTATGAACAGACAGTCACCGAAGAGGACATGATCGCATTTATCAAGATCGAATTCGGCAGGATAGGCGCAGACACGAACATCACACCCCGTGAGGTCATAAGGGATTTCATTGAGCTGCTGAATATCCTTTGTCAGAATCCGCAGGCGAAAATTGCGGACATAATGAATTCCGATGATTTTGCATATGCCAAAACGCAGGCGGAGGAAAATGATCCCGCCGATGAAGAGTTTGCGGAGTTTGAGATATAATGGATATTTTCAACAGATATGCGCCGTTCGTTCAGGATTTCATCTATCGGAACAACTGGGAAAACCTCAGAGGAGTGCAGGTCGCTGCGGGCGATGCTATATTCAATTCCGATGAGAATGTGCTGCTTACGGCATCTACGGCATCGGGAAAGACGGAGGCGGCATTTTTTCCGATACTCACGCTTTTTTCGGAGGATATGCCGTCCTCGGTCGGGGCTATATACATAGGCCCGCTGAAAGCGTTGATAAACGATCAGTTTCTGAGGCTCAACGAGCTTTGCGCAGAGGGAGATATCCCCGTATGGCACTGGCACGGCGATGTTTCGCAGTCACACAAGGCGAAAATGCTGAAAAAGCCGTCGGGGATTTTGCAGATAACTCCCGAATCACTCGAAGCGCTGCTGCTCCACAAGCATGCGGCGATCTCACGGCTTTTCGGCGACCTCAGATTTATCGTGATAGATGAGGTGCATTCGCTTCTGAGAGGCGACAGGGGCGGTCAGACTATCTGTCTTATCGAAAGGCTGTCGAAGATGGCGGGGGTAAATCCGCGAAGGATAGGTCTGTCCGCAACGATAGGCGATCCCGAGGCAGCGGGGCGGCTGCTTGCAAGCGGTACGGGCAGGGGAACGATAATACCGAAGGTCGAGGAAAAAGGCACGAAATGGCGGCTTTCGATGGAGCATTTCTTTATCACGGGGACACAGGCTGCCGATGATAAGGAGGTAAGTGCAAGCCCGTATCCCGATGCGCCGACCGATACTGCACCCGATCACGCCGATCCGGGAATAGGGTACATCTTCGAGCATACAAGAGGGAAAAAGTGCCTTGTTTTCGTGAATTCCCGTGAGGAATGTGAAGCTGTCACAACGACGCTCCGCCAATACTGCGAGCTGAAGCATGAGCCTGACAGATTTATGATACATCACGGAAATCTGTCGGCGGCTTACCGTGAAACTGCCGAGACAGCCATGAAGGACGATGAAAAATTTCTCACGACCGTGACTACTGCGACTCTGGAGCTTGGCATTGACATAGGCAGGCTGGAGAGGGCATTTCAGGTCGATGCGCCGTTTACCGTATCATCATTTCTCCAGCGAATGGGGCGGACGGGAAGGCGCGATCTTCCGCCTGAGATGTGGTTCGTCATGAGGGAGGATCTCCCCGAAGCAAGGGCTATGCTGCCTGCGACTATCCCGTGGAAGCTTTTGCAGGGGATAGCGCTCGTGCAGCTTTATATTGAGGAAAAATGGGTCGAGCCGCCGAAGCTTGACAGGCTGCCGTACAGTCTGCTTTATCATCAGACGATGAGCACGCTTGCATCATGCGGGGAAATGACACCTGCGGCACTTGCGTCACGGGTGCTGACGCTCAGCGTTTTTTACAGGATATCGAAAGATGATCTCAGGGTGCTTCTGCGCCATCTTATCGGAATTGAACATATCCAGCAGACGGAAAACGGCGGACTTATCGTCGGAATAGCGGGCGAGAGGATAGTGAACAATTTCAAGTTCTATGCTGTATTTCAGGAGAACGAGGAATTCACTGTCCGCTGCGGATCGGAGGAGCTGGGAACGATCGTGCTTCCTCCGCCGCCCGGTGAGAAGATAGCGATAGCAGGTCATGTATGGATAGTCGAGGAGGTTGACAGAAAGCGTCATCTTGTTTACTGTGAGCAGGTCAGGGGAAGTGTCCCTGCGTATTTCGGCGACTGCCCGGGCGACATAAACACAAAGGTGCTTGAACGCATGAGAAAGGCACTTGCCGAGGACAAAAGCTATCCTTATCTGATGAAAAATGCGGTTGTCCGTCTTGCAGAGGCACGTCACACGGCGGCAAATTCAGGTGCGGCTCATGATCCGCTGATATGTCTGGGCGGAAATATGTGGTGTCTGCTGCCGTGGCTCGGAAGCTATGCGTTCCTTGCTATGGAGCGTTTTTTGAAAATAAGATGTGCAGATAAGCTGGGACTGAAGGCACTTGACTCATCCAGACCGTATTTTATTCAGTTCAAGATGAGTGTAGGACGGGACGAATTTTTTGAGATACTTGCCGAAGAGGAGAAAAAGCCGCTTGATCCGATGGAGCTTGTATATCCCGACGAAGTACCGATATTCGAAAAATACGATGAATTTCTTCCCGAGGAGCTTGTGAAAAAGGGCTTTGCCTACGGAATTCTCGGGGTAGATGAGATGAAAGCAAGGATAAGAAGCTGGTCATGCGGAAATTGTGATATAACATAAAAAACGGGACTGCCGATGTCTTTTCGGCAGTCCCGTTTGTCTGCATAAAGAATCAGATGGAAAGAACATCATCAAAGGAATCGTCCTCATCGTCATCGAGAGTGAAATCCCAGTCATCGTCAAGCTCAAGCTCAGGCTCAGCCTTGGACTTTCTCTTTTCACAGCGGTCGGTAACGTAGATTATCACGTTGACAACGGTCATTGCGAGTGTGAAAACAGTCAGGATAACGGAAAGAATTGTGCAGATCTCAGTTTTTTTCATATGAATAACCTCCAATTTATTTGCCTTCAAGGCTCTTTAACGCTTTTATCTCGTCCCTGTCAACGCGTATTTCAGCGTCCTTGATGGTCGAGATTTCGCTCTTATCGAAGATAACGGACGGGTCATTGCTCTTTTCGGGCTTGACCTTCAGCTTGCCCGTCAGGAGATTTACTTCCTCGACATATCCCCTGAACTGCGGAGTTTTAACATATGCGCCGACCTTCGGGGTATGCTTCAGAAGATCCTCATAGGTGTCCTGCTCATATTTCAGGCAGCACATAAGTCTGCCGCAGGTTCCCGATATTTTTGTGGGATTGAGGGAAAGCCCCTGTTCCTTTGCCATCTTGATAGAAACGGGCTGGAACTCGCCGATATATGTTGCACAGCAGAACGGCCGTCCGCAGATGCCGAGTCCGCCGAGCATTTTTGCTTCATCTCTTACGCCTATCTGGCGAAGCTCGATTCGTGTGCGGAACACAGATGCGAGGTCCTTTACAAGCTCACGGAAATCGACTCTTGTTTCTGCTGTGAAATAGAAAAGCAGCTTATTGTTGTCAAATGTACATTCAACGTCCACAAGCTTCATATCAAGCTTATGCGCCGCTATCTTTTCCTGGCAGATCTTCATTGCGTCCTGCTCTTTTTTGCGGTTCTGCTCGATGATTTTAAGGTCGCTGTCCGAGGCTGTCCTGATAACGGTTTTGAGCGGTGCGGTTATCCTGTCGTCCTCAAGCATTTTGTTTGGGATAACGACTTCTCCGCATTCAACGCCTCTCGCCGTTTCGACGATGACCTTGGTTCCGACTTCTGCTTTCAGATCTCCGGGGGAAAAGTAGTACATCTTTCCCACGCTCTTAAATCTGACTCCTATGATCTCAGTCATAATTTTTCCTTTCATTTATCTTACCGTGTCCGCAGTGATAAGCGCTGCTGCGGCGGACACGTTCGCATTGATCTCAATATATCCGAGAACGCTGAAAAAGCTGTCATAAACAGCCGTCATTCTCTGGTAGGAAAATCCCGATGCGATCTTTTCGGATATTTCCCTGCTGCAGCCCGAAAGCACGCCGCTTCCCGTTCTGAGCGCAAGACCGTCCCGCAGGATGTCAAGGCATAGCGTCAGGACGCTTTTCAGTCTGTCCCTGCTTTCGCCGACCGATGCAAGAGATCTGAGCATCTCATACTCATTCGATGCGGTCATTGCATTCATGAACGACTGTGCGGCGATGACATTTGCTTTGATATCATCGTTCGAGAGATATTCAAGGCACTTTCCTATATTCCCGTGAAATACGGAAACAGCGTCCTCCGCAGCCTGCCGTTCGGTCCCTCTTGCGATAAGCTCGGAAAGACAATCTTCTTCCGTCGGACTGTGGACGGGAATGGAAACGAGCCTTGAAAGCATAGTCGGCAGGAGTGCTTCCCTTGACTGCGCCGTAAACACGAAATAGCACATATCGGGCGGTTCTTCGATGATCTTCAGCAGTGTGTTCTGGCTCTGCTTCTGTATATTTTCGCTGTCGGGGAAAATGTACAGTTTTTTATCGCAGTCGTTAGGCATGACATATGCATCGGAAACGGCGTCCCTTATGGTTTCGACCTTATATATCATGCTTTTTCCGTTTCTTTCGGGGATAATTACATCTGGGTGTGTTCCCTCGAGTATCCTGCGGCAGTGTCTGCACATATTTTCGGGCGGGATATCACGTGTGAGGCATGGCTCTTTACGGTTCTCGCACATGAGATAGGACGCAGTTATGAGAGCGGCGGTCTTTCGGCCCGAGCCTGCTGCGCCCGTGAACATTACTGCGTGGCTGAAATGATCCTTATCAGCCATTCCCGAAAGTATCCCGGTTATATTATCCTTTGCGTAAAGCCTCATACCTTTTCAAATCTTTCGATATCGGTAACGAAGATAGTTGCGCCGCCGACCGTGACTTCAACGGGGAAGGACTGGTATGTACCGACGCCCATAGTTGTGGATGTGGGGACAAACTGCTTTCTTTTCCTCGATGCGCCTGCGATTATCTCGATGACCTTATCGACATTCTCGTTTTCGGTGCATATGAGGAACGTTGTGTTTCCTGCCATAAGAAATCCGCCCGTAGATGCGAGCTTTGTGGCAAAAAATCCTTCTTTGGTAAGATTTGAAGAGACAGACTGGCTGTCGTCATTATTTACAATTGCATAGATAAGCTTCATAAAAAAGTCCTCCGGAAGGTAAAAATGGATACCTATTTTATTTTACCACATTTACATGAAAAATGCTATACCTTTTTAAAATTTTTATGCAGTTTTCATCTATTTTTTCTCCGCTGACGATAAGTGCCACTCCGGGGGGACACGCTGAGCGTATTTCTGCGCATATCCTGCCATCGGCTTCATCGGTCGGGATATCCTCCGATTCGGCGAATGCGGCTTCTCTTATCGGCATGACCTTCTGCGGTCTTATATCGGGGATATCAGGCATTTTTATGCGTATTTTCGGCATTCTGACATCGGAAAGCACCTTTTTCAGCCTTCTGAGATCTGCCGATGACGTGAGCGGCGAAAACAGCAGTACAACGTGAGTTTCATCGGAATATTCACATTCTATCCCGTTTTCACGCAGGATATCGGCTAGATCATCTCCCGTAAGTCCGCTTGAAGATGCACGTATAGTTATCCTGAGCGGCTCACTTTCCTCTATTGTCCAAACGGCGGAAAGCTCCTTTTTCAGCTCGGTTATCATATCTGCCGCACGGGGAATGTCCCGTCTGCCATGCTTTTCAAGGTAATCCGCACATACATCGAGTGACTGCATTATCAGATATGACGGACTTGTCGAACCGAAGCGGGACATAGCCTGCTTTGCCTTCCCGACATATTTTTCATTGCCGATATGAAGATAAGCACCGCCCGTCAGAGCGGGAAGCATCTTATGCGCAGAGTCACAGCAGATATCCGCACCGAGCTTTATCGGGTGGATATTTTCGCCGAGGAATGCGAGATGTGCGCCGTGAGCGTTGTCAACGACAAGCGGTATGCCATGCTTGTGACAAACCCCGGCTATCCCACTGACATCGTATATCCTGCCGAGATAATCGGGCGATGTCATGTAGAAACAGCAGGCATTTCCTGCTGAAAGTATCGCATTTTCCGCCATTTCCGCCGTAACACGTCCCGAAAGCAGGCTTCCGTTCTCATATTCGGGATATACCCAGAAAACATCGAGATCAAGCAGCGAAGCGGTGTTCACGAACGCACGGTGACAATTTCTCACGGCTATACATTTTCCGCCGATGCCGCAGATCATGGAAAGCATAGCCTGGATGCATAGCGTCGAGCCGCCCGCAGAATAGACAGTTTCGGCAGTGCCGTAAAGCTCCGATGTTTTCCGTTCGCTGTCGGCTATTATGCCGTCTGCTTCAAAAAGGCTGTCAGCGCCCTTTATTTCGGTTATATCGTATGGATAAACGCCGCATATCGGATCATCGGAAATGCTTATTCCCTTATGTCCGGGCATATGGAGCCGCAGAGTTCCGCTTTCGGCATATTTTTTTACATAATCACAGATAGGCTTTGACATTGTGTTCTCCTGTTTTTTCTTTTGGGAACCTCGTTTAAACCTCCCTCACGGCAAATTTTCTACGACTTTGCGCATCTTCTGCGTTAGCGAAACTTGAAATACATCAAGTATTTACT
>USNJ01000019.1 GCA_900556055.1 uncultured Ruminococcus sp. | reverse complement strand
TTGTTGTCTGCGTGAGAAACGGTTCAGAAGGAAAGGTTCAGCCTGTTATTGACTACCGCGAAGCTCATCTTGATGATGAAAATGTCGCAGCATCGAAAATAACGGTCGTTCATGCCGATGAGATTAGCGGACATTTTGATCTGCTGATGAATTCAACATCGGTGGGAATGTTTCCGAATGTTGATGCGTGTCCGGTTCCCGATGATGCAATAAAAAATTCGGATATGATATTCGATGTCATCTATAATCCGAGAGATACTCAGCTTATCAGAAAGGCTGAGAAGTTCGGCAAAAAGGCGGTCGGCGGCATGGCAATGCTCGTATGGCAGGCGGTTGTGGCGCATGAAATATGGAACGGTTCAGAGTTTGAATTCTCCGACATAGCAAAGCTCATTTCCGAGATGGAAGAGCTTATGAAGTAAAAAAATCCTGCAAGCTTTAAACTTGCAGGATTTTTTTATTCGTTTGCATCGTCCGACGTTTTTTCTGTATCTTCGGATTCTTTTAGCTCCGCACCGCTGTTTTCCACTACTGTTCCCGGAGTTTTTTCAAGCTCACGGAAAATGTACATAGCCGGTCCGCTGATCGTGTACATTATGCACACGGGACCTACAAGAAATCCGATGAAAATAGTTGTTCTGTTCCATAAGATGACCGCCAGCTCAATTGCAATAACTATCACCAGACCAAGTGAACGGAAGAAAAATTTCATCGAAATGCGAAATGAATTTCTCAGGCTGTTGAAAATGCTGTTTTCGTATCTCGCAAGAAGCGGATAAACGTAAAGCAGCGAGCAGACAAAAACATACGCCGCAATTATGCCTATCGCAAGGAACATCCATGCATGCTCAGCCGACGGATCATTGTTCATCACGCTGAAAAGCTGGAAATCAAGATAGACCGCCCAAAGGCAGAAGATAGTGATGAATGACATTGGTATGCCCTGCTTCCAGTTTCTTTTGAATGCCTTGATGAATCCCCTTGCTATGTGACCTTCCCTTTCCTCAGCCATACGCAGAGTAATGTCGAAAGCAGCGATCGTCGATGCCCCTATCGTCACGATCGGCAGGCTGAAAAGCAGCCACATAAAATTCAGAACAAACACATCTGTAAGGCGACACATGAACTTGTACAATTTACTGTCAACACTGAAAAATCCTGCCATAAAAACCTCCGGATAAAAAGCGGGTGCGAATTTTACCCCGCACCCGCTATGAAAATCAAACTGAATTATCAGTCAGCATATCAGCCGTTTCTTACAACGTCCTCAAGGCTGTTTCTGATAGATGCTTCGTTTTCGCACCATGCAAGGCACTGTCCGTCGGGATCGTATTCCTTGACCTTCTGAGTCATTTCGGCAACGATCTTATCGAACTCAGCATCATCCTTTGCATAGATAGCCTGCCATGAGTAGGAAACTATGCACTTAGCAACCTGCTCCCAGATGATCTTGAGATCATCGCTTCTGTCGGACTCACTGTAAGATGTAGCAAGAGAAACCTTGTAGTTTACGGAATCCATGTATTCCTGAGAATTGTAGAAGCCGTACTTATTTCTCCAGTCAAGGAGGATATCGTAGGTCTCATCTGTACGTCTGCTCTTCCAGTTATCGGCATTATATGTTTCGCCGTTGGAATCAGGGTTGGAAGCATCCTTGGACCATGTTGTGTTGTTAGCCTGGAAGGTACCGTCGTTGAAGGATCCGCCGCCCCATTCAGCAGGCATCATAGTACCCTTTCTGTCAGCCTTTGCAGCTTCGCCGAGTTCAGTCAGGCAGCTGTTGCCGTCCTCATCGTAGTACCAGCAAAGATCCTTAGGTCCCCACCAGTATGTCATGTATCCGTCAGGAGTACAGAGCCAGTTGATGATCTCCATGCAAAGCTCAGGATACTCGGTGTTTGCACCGATAGTCCAGATTCTGTTGCCGCCAAGTACGTTCATACCGTAGCAAAGAGGAGTTGCATCCTTAGGAACCATAGGATACATAGCCTTGCCTTCTTCGAGGTGTGTTTCTGTATTGAAGAGCTGAGAACCTGCATAGTCGAAGATCGAGAAGAATGTACCTGCAGCCTGAACCTTTTCACTCATCTCGTTATATGTCTGAGTCATGGAGTTCGGGTCGATCAGACCTGCCTGATAAAGCTTGTTGAAGAACTTCAGGCTCTTGAGGTAAGGACCGTTCTCTTCAAGAGCGTCGTGATACTCACCTGTCTCAACATCGTAAAGACCGAAGCCCATTTCATCATAGCCCCAGTATGCGGTAGCAAATGCCTTTACATACATTACCATGTTGCCGTCCCAGTCAGGCCAGAGGGAAACAGCGTATGTTTCAGCACCGTTTTCATCTGTCGGAGAGATCTCCTTCATCTTGAGCATCAGGTCATAGAATTCATCAAGATTGTTGATTTCGGGATAGCCAAGCTGCTTGTAAAGATCCCAGCGGACATCCATTGTATAGAAGAATGCCTCGTGATCCTCGGGAGATGTAGCAACGTTATGACCGAAGCCATAGACAACGTGACCTGCACCGAAGGACTCATTCAGAGAAGCGTTGTTCTCAAGAGCATAAGGCATATGTTCCTTGATGTAAGAACCGTAATCGGAAAGGATATCGTCCTCGTTCCAGTCGAAGAGCATACCTTCCTTTGCAGCACGCTGATAGTCACTTCCGTTTGAACCGAAAATAACGATATCACCGAGGTTTCCGGACTCCATACGTGTATCGAACATACCGTCTGTATCAGGAATGATAGTCATTTCAACGTTGAATTCACGCTTCATAACCTCAGCAAACCAACCTGTAAGCTTTCCGGAATAGTTAGCGAGCTGGCTGTAAACTGTCAGCTGAACGGGATCGCCGTCTGTAACTGCGGAATTGCCGCTTCCGGAAGCATCTGCTCCGTCTGAATCATCACTTGCGGAATTTGTGTTTGAAGCATCAGAAGAAGTATCTGATGACTTGCCGCAGGCTGTTGCCATAGAGCCGAACATAACAGCTGCTGTTACGCCTGCAAGGATCTTTTTGATTTCCATATGTTTCCTCCTCATTATATGGTATAATATTTGCAGATACCCCGCAGCATACGCTGCGGAGCATTCCTGTAACTCAGCCCTTGACAGCGCCGAGCATAAGTCCCTTTTCAAAGTATTTCTGCATGAAAGGATAAACGCAGAGAATAGGAATGATAGTTACCATAGAGATCGTGTACTGAATGATCTTGGTGTTCATAGCACCTGCGATCGCCGAGCTGTCGGTGCTGCTTGTACCGGAAGCAACGATAGCGCCAAGGTTTGAGCTCTGATTCAGGTAGATATAAAGTCTGTGCTGAAGTGTATAGAGGTCAGGTGAGTTAGCGTTCAGGATAAGCGAATCCTGGAAGGAGTTCCAGTGTCCTACTGCGCCGAAGATAGCAATTGTAGCAAGGATAGGCTTACTCAGCGGCCAGATGATCCTGCGGAAGATGGTCCAGTAGCTTGCACCGTCGATGTAAGCACTTTCTTCGATCTCGGCAGGTATTGACTCGATGTATGTCTTTACAAGGATAATGTTGTAAGGAGAAACGATGCCGGGGATAATGTAAGCGAGGAAGCTGTCAGTAAGTCCCAGCATTGACATGTTCAAATACCAAGGAATAAGACCTGCATTGAAGTACATTGTTACAACAAGGAAACGGTACCAGAACTTTCTGAGCCAGAGTTCCTTTTTTGTTACAAGATAGCCTGCGAGTGCAGATACAAATACCATGAGCGCAGTACCGATAATGGTTCTTGCGATAGTAACGACAACTGAATTCCAGAGGTCGTTTACCTTGAACATGGAGATGTAGTTCTTGATCGTTATACCCTTAGGGAGAAGTGTGATCGCACCGCTCTTTACAAGCTCATTATCGGAAATAGTGTTAATGAAGATGTAATAGAACGGGAAAATGCAGCTGATGGTAAACAGAGCAAAGAACAGGTAGTTGAAAACGTTGAATACAATATCGCCGATGGAAAGCTTGATATGCGACTCATGATCGAGGTCGATCACAGCCTCCGACTCGCTCTTCTTTTTCAGAGAAAGTTTATCCATGTCCGCACCTCCTTAAACAATGCTCTCGCCGCGGATGAGCTTGGATACACCGTTAGCGGCAAACAGCAGGATAACACTTATTACGGATTTAACCATACCGATAACAGTAGACAGAGGAATAAGTCCGCTTCCGAGACCGAGGTTATAAACATAGAGGTCGAGGACCTGGATCTTTTCTCTGTTCATAGCGTTGGAGAATACCAGGTACTGCTCCATACCGTTTGAAAGGATGTTTGCGATGGACATCAGCAGGAGTACGCAGAATGTAGGGATAAGCTCAGGAATTGTGATGTACCACATCTTTGCAAATCTTCCTGCGCCGTCAACCGTCGCTGCCTCGTAAAGTCCCTGGTCGATACCGGAAATGGAAGCTATGTAAATGATAGCACTCCAGCCTGTACCCTTCCAGATACCCCATGCAAGCATCTTCAGCCACATATGGCTTGAGCTCATCAGGTAGTTTGTGGATGAGCTTCCGCCCATGCTGTTGACAAGAGTATTGATAAAACCGTCTGTATTGAAGATAGCGATCGCAATAGCATAAACAAGTACCCAGCTTATGAAGTTAGGGATAGTTGTGAATGTCTGAACGAATCTTCTGAATCTTGTATTCTTGATCTCAGACAGGAATACAGCGAATGCCATAGGGATCCAGCTTGTGAGGATTCCGAGTCCGCTCATTGCAAGCGTATTTTTCAGAACGGTAACGATATCACGTCTTGTTGCGGCATTCTGGAAAAGCTGTGTGAACCATTTAAATCCGACAAAGCTCTCCTTTGAAAGTGTTTCGCCTGACTTGTAATCAAAGAATGCATATCTCCAGCCGTAAAGCGGCAGATAGCTGAATACAAAGCAAAGTGCGATAACAGGGAGCATCATAAGGAAAAGCTGGAACTTAGGCTCAATGGAAAGCTTTTCGCCCTTCATGCTTCTGGGAACGAGGAAAAGGTTTACAAGAGACAGGATAATGATTAACGAGATCATTACGATATAGTAAATGAATGCGCTCGGAAGATCGCCGACGCTTACCTTATCCATCTTGTTTGCGATAAATGCAGCCTCATTGATGTCGGAATATGCCTGATAAAGACCTGCAAGAGCACACGCCTCAATAACAGCGCCGCCAAGTGATGCGGCAAGTCCGATCTTTTTCAGCTTATGGTTGCCGAGTGACATACATCCGCTGACTGCTATGATAACAACAGCAATGATAACGATCATACTGCACATGAAGATCAGCTTGAAGCTGTCCTCTGAGACCCAGTTCTGACGGAACGCACGTCCGCAGTTTGCAACTATCGACTCATAAGAAACGCCGCACGAGAACAGCGACAGGTTCTTATTGATCATCGCACTCAGTCTGGCAGGGTTCATTGAAGGGAAAAACAGTGCAATTATATTCAGCACGATCACTGTTCTGAGCGCCCAGTATATTTTATCGGAAATGCGCTCTGTGAGCGGCTTAGGTGCTGCTTCACGCTTTTTCTTAGGCATATCCGCCATTGATATTGCCATCTGTGTGATCAGTCCTTTCTTTCTCCCGTTTTTTTGCGGGTTATTTGTTTGAACTTTTATATGCATCGGCTGCTGTCTCTCAGCAGCCGATGCATAATATTCACAGCGTTTATCAGCCGTTCTTCTTCTTGATAACGATCACAACTACAACTGCTGCAACGATAACTACAGCAACAATAGCAATGATAACGCCTGCATTGCCTGAAGAGGACTCTGCGGGTGCGGATGCTGCCTCAGTCTCAGCTGCGGATGCTTCAGCCTCTGTTTCTTCAGCTGCTGTTGTCTCTGCTTCTGTCTCTTCCTCTGCTGCTGTTGTTTCCTCAGCCTCAGCGGAATCTGTGTTGTCATAAGCAAAACCGGAAATTGTGAACTCGATCTCGATGGAATCCTGAGGCATTGTGTAGCCGAAGAGTCCGTCTTCCTTGCCGAGATCCTCATTCCAGATGTTGATCTGCTGCCAGTTCATATATGTGGTAGCATCGGGGTTCATGTATGCTTCGTCAAATGTGTACTTTGTCTGACCGTCCATGGAAACCTTAACATCGCTGACCTTGATCTGGTCATTGAGCGGGATATCCGTGGAAACAAACAGAAGGTTCAGTGACTCGTCATCACCGAAGTCAAAGTCGGACATAGAAACTGTGTATGTACCGTTTCCTGCGATCTCACAGTCGTTGAATGTTGTAGGCTTGTTTACAGCTGTGGGGCCGTCCCAGCCTGTCAGCTGATCGAACCATACTGTACCGTCATCAGCCTTGGTTCCGTAGCCGTACTGTGCATCGTCATATGCGTTTCTGAATGTGTAGCTTGCGGACTGAACGCCGATGTATGCATGGTAAACACCATCAAGGTCAACGTCGTCTGCAAAAGCGGGCACTGCTGCTACCGCTGACATACTCAGGGCAGCTACTGCTGCAGCGGTCATAGCGCTGAACATTTTAGTTTTTTTCATAATCAACTCTCCTAAAAACAGCTTATTATAAACATATACAATAAGCATTATGATTTACAATACATTTTAATACAAATTATCCAAAGTGTCAAGCCTGTGATTTCATCAAACTATCACATAACCGTGATATTTTTTTGTTATTATTCTCATTGTTTTTGTGCACAATGCATTATTTTTGCATCGGAATTTATGCTGTTTCACTAAAATATCAATATGGATTTTAAAATATTTCAGAAAATGATTGTGCATAATGCACAAATTTTTATGCAAACGATTACTTTTCAATTCAAAAATTCAAAGTGACAAAATGTGAAAAATATTTTTCCATACATATATAAAAACGCACGCAGGACTTACCGTCATATCGCTCATACGGAAAGCCTGCGTGCGCCCGATCCTCGCCTAAAGGGAACAGCTCGGATCAATGCAGAGTCAGAGAAGTAATATATGGATAACTTTCAGGTTCGGAATACAAACAACGTATTTCCGATGGTTACAGTATATCACTAATATACACGGTTAGTCAAGAATAACTTTGCTGATATGCATATCAATATCTTCATTCAGGCAAAAACTGCTGTTTTACATAAAAACTCACCCGATATGTGCAAAATATTTGTGTATGTAAAATACACTAAACCTATTGACGAGCTATGTTTTATGTGCTATAATACAAAACATCAGCAGGAGGCGGGAAGCCAAGGACATTTTTAATAACCGCCTTATGCATATCGGCATAATATAGTATATCAAGCAGAAGTACGGAGTGAGGTTATGAATTTTGAGTTCATCAGCGAGCATATCCCCCTTTATACAAAGGCGGCGCTGCTCACTGTTACAATAGGCAGCATAGGCATTGTGCTTTCGGCGGTTGTCGGACTCATCTGTGCGCTGTCAAAATACTATAAAATACCCGTGCTGAACGGTCTTTTCACGGCTTACACGGAGCTTTCGAGAAACACACCGCTCATCGTCCAGCTCTTCTTCCTGTATTTTGGTCTGCCGAAAGCGGGAATAGTTCTTTCATCGGAGGCGTGCGGAATAATCGGCCTTGCGTTTCTCGGCGGAAGCTACATGAGCGAATCCTTTCTCAGCGGACTTGAAACGGTCGGGAAAAGTCAGATCGAATCAGCCGAAAGTCTGGGACTCAACAGGTCACAGACTATGAGATATGTAGTTTTCCCACAGGCGGCGGCAGCAGCTATGCCGGCGTTTTCGGCAAACATAATCTTCCTTCTGAAAGAAACGAGCGTATTCAGCGCAGTTTCCCTCGCAGATCTTATGTATGTCGCAAAGGATCTTATCGGAATGTACTACAACACAACGGAAGCACTTGTAATGCTCGTAACGGCATACCTTATTATGATCCTGCCAATCTCACTTCTGCTTTCGGTAATTGAAAGGAGGGTGCGGCATGGAGGGAATTGAAGTCCTTTTCACAGGAAACAATTTTCTGAGACTTCTTGCGGGATTATGGGTGACAGTCAGGATCTCCCTCATCTCGATCGGCATATCACTTCTGATCGGTATCCCCCTCGGACGTGCAATGACCTCGAAAAACAAAGTTATTTCGGTGCTTTGCAGGATATATCTCGAAATAGTCAGGATCATGCCGCAGCTCGTTCTTCTTTTTATCGTTTTCTTCGGCATCACAAGAAGCACGGGAATAAATCTTTCGGGAAATACCGCCGCAGTCATCGTATTCAGTATATGGGGCGTTGCGGAAACGGGCGATCTCGTAAGAGGCGCATTCAATTCTATCCCGAAGCATCAGTTTGAATCGGGATATTCTCTGGGACTCAGCAAATTCCAGCTTTATGTATATGTTATCCTGCCGCAGACGATACGCAGGCTTCTGCCGAACATCATAAATCTTGCGACAAGAATGATAAAAACGACCGCCCTCGTTTCGCTTATCGGTGTGACCGAGGTGCTGAAGGTCGGCAAGCAGATAATCGATGCAAACAGATATAACGCTCCGAACGCGGCTATCTGGGTATATGCGTGCATCTTCTTCATGTATTTCATCATCTGCTTCCCCCTTTCGGTCATAGCAAAGAAAACCGCCAAAAGCGTGAGATCATAAGAAAGGAGCTGTCTGCATGGAAGATACAGTCATTGAAGTCAGCCATCTAAAAAAATCCTTCGGAGAAAACGAAGTCATAAAGGACATCTCGCTTTCGGTAAAAAAAGGCGAAGTCGTTGCCCTGATCGGTCCGTCGGGATGCGGAAAAAGCACCTTTCTGCGATGTCTGAACGGTCTTGAACCAATTCAGGGCGGAACGGTCTCACTTCACGGCGAACCCGTTGAATACGGAAAAAACAGCCTTGTAAAGATACGCCAGAAGATAGGAATGGTGTTTCAGAACTACGACCTTTTCCCGCACATGACCGTTCTTGCGAACGTTATGCTCTCCCCTATGAAGGTGCAGAACAGAGACAAGGAGGAAGTCCGTGAGGAAGCGCTCAGGCTGCTTGAACGAGTAGGTCTCGGCGACAAGGCCAGATCCTATCCCTCCGAGCTTTCGGGCGGACAGAAGCAGCGTGCGGCTATCGTGCGCAGTCTTATCCTTCACCCGGATATCATTCTTCTCGATGAGATCACTGCCGCACTTGATCCCGAGATGGTCCACGAAGTTCTTGATGTTGTTCTTGGACTTGCAAAAAGCGGCACCACGATGCTTATCGTAACACATGAAATGGCATTTGCGGAAGCAGCTGCGGACAGGATAATTTTCCTGGACGGCGGAGTTATCGTCGAGGAAAATACGCCGCATGAGTTCTTCAGCAATCCGAAAACAGAACGTGCGCAAAGGTTCTTAAAGACCTTTACATATACAAAATGATCGGGATAATCCCGAAAAAGGAGAAATGAATTATGAAAATCAGAAAGATCGTATCAGGAATCACCGCAGCTCTGCTTGCACTCACATTTTCCGCATGCTCATCTAACGGAAGCTCCGCAGAAACTGTATCCGACAACATTTCCGCTGAAGGAACAGCAGCAGGAAACGCTTCTCAGATATACAGGACCGTTGATGACATCAAGGCAAGCGGCACAATAAAGATCGGCGTATTCTCCGATAAGAACCCGTTCGGCTACGTTGACAACAACGGCGAATATCAGGGCTATGACATCTACTTTGCAAAGCGTATCGCACAGGATCTCGGAACTGAGCTTGAGCTTGTCCCCGTTGAGGCAGCAAGCCGTGTTGAATTCCTTGAAACAGGCAAGGTAGACATCACTCTCGCAAACTTCACAGTAACACCCGAGCGTGCGGAAAAGGTCGATTTCGCACTGCCGTACATGAAGGTCGCACTGGGCGTTGTATCCCCCGAAAACGCTGAGATCAAGTCCGTTGATGAACTGAACGGCAAGAAGCTTATTGTCGTTAAAGGCACAACAGCAGAAACATTCTTCACAGAAAATTATCCCGATGTTGAGCTTGTAAAGTATGATGAATACAACGAAGCTTATTCCGCACTTCAGGACGGCAGAGGCGATGCATTCTCTACCGATAACACAGAAGTTCTTGCATGGGCAATGCAGAACCCCGGATTTGTGGTAGGGATCGAGTCCCTCGGAAGCGTTGACACTATCGCTCCCGCTGTAACAAAGGGCAACGAAACACTGCTCAGCTGGCTGAACGATGAGATCAAGTCCCTTGCTGATGAATCCTTCTTCCACAACGATTACGATGCAACTCTTGCCGCAGTTTACGGCGATGCAGTTGACAAGGAAAATCTTGTTGTTGAGGGCGGCGTTGTTGAGTAATAAACACGCATAAAATGTGCCTGCCGATCGGCTTTTACCGTTCGGCAGGCTTTTTTGCATCTCCGATATCCGTGACGATCCTATATCCCGCAGAGCTGACACGGCTTTCAAGGCATCCCCTGCACTGCGCAGACTCCTCACCCGTGCATATCTTGTTATCATAAAGCGAGTAAAGCTTTCTGACACCGACGGGCGAAAGGTTCGGCATGACTACGTTCGCACCCGCTTTCAGTCCCATTTCACGTCCCTCTGGGTGAATGGTTCCGAGTGCTGTCGTTGACGGGATAAGCGCATACGGAAACATCAGCCTGAGTATCGAAATAAGCCGCAGGGTAAGCGTCAGGCTGCCGTTTTTCTGCCCTGCAAACGGTGTATCGCAGTGGGCTATGAATGGTCCGATTCCGATCATTGCGGGCTTCAGCTGCTGCAAAAATCTCAGATCGGAAATAAGATTTTCCGTCGTCTGATACGGAGAACCGACCATAAATCCCGAGCCTGTCCGGTAGCCTATGTCCGACAGATCGTACAGACATCGTTTCCTGTTTTCAAGGCTCATTTCGGGCGGGTGAAGCTTTCCGTAATGCGAAATATCCGCAGTTTCATGCCGCAGAAGATACCGCCTTGCACCCGCTCTGAAATACGCCTCATAGCTTTCCCTTGACCTCTCGCCTATCGAAAGCGTAACGGCGCAGTCGGGGTATTTTGCGGTTATATCGGAAACTATCCCGCAGATGTCATCGTCGGAAAATGCCATGTCCTCGCCGCCCTGAAGCACAAAGGTGCGAAATCCAAGAGAATATCCCTCGTCACAGCAGCAAAATATCTCCGACCTGCTCAGACGGTATCGGCGAAGATTTTTGTTGTCACGCCGCAGACCGCAGTAAAGGCAGTTGTTTTTGCAATAGTTCGTGAATTCTATCAGACCTCTGATATAAACGTCAGTGCCGTATATCTCACGCCTTACACGGTCGGCTGCGGCAAAAAGCCGGTCATCGCCACCGTTTCGCTCAAGCAGAAATTTCAGCTTATCATCGGAAGCGTCATGTGTATTATTAAGTTCGCAGATGATTTCATCAATATCAAATCCCATAAAAGCCCTCTTTTCATTGCCATTATATCATATCAATAAAAAAATTTCAATGGATAAAGCTGTCTTTATGAAATACACTGATTTTGTGCAAGTTATAATAAAAAACATTAGGATTATGGAGAAGAAATCGCCGCAAAAGCTTTGATATATGCGGTTTTGCGGCGAGAGATTCCCATAATTCAATGTTTTTTAGTATTAGACTTGACAAATACCCCTTGGGGGTATATAATGTAAGCAAAGGAAGTGATGTTGATGTCAGATTGCTGTGAATGTTCACATAAGACAAAAATGCGCTCCGATGAGGAACAGAAACGGCTTTTGAACCGCCTGAACCGCATTGAAGGGCAGATACGCGGCATAAAAGGAATGATAGAAAGAAACGCTTACTGCACGGATGTCATGGTGCAGACAGCAGCAGTTTCCGCAGCGCTCAGTTCCTTCAACAAAGAGCTGCTTTCGGCGCATATAAGGACCTGCGTTGCAAACGATATCCGTAACGGAAATGACGAAGTGATCGACGAGCTCCTCGGCGTTTTGCAGAAGCTGATGAAATAAGGTGGTTTTATGGTTCAGTACAATGTAACGGGAATGAGCTGTGCGGCGTGCAGTGCCCGTGTTGAAAAGGCGGTTTCAAAGGTAAACGGAGTTACGTCCTGCTCGGTAAGCCTGCTTACGAATTCTATGGGCGTTGAGGGCAGTGCATCTCCCGATGATATCATAGCGGCGGTAAAAAATGCGGGATACGGTGCATCTCTCAAAGGCGCATCTCCCGAAAAAGCAGCATCGGACGACTCTCTGAAGGACACTCAGACTCCTCTCATCATGAAGCGTCTGATAGTTTCGGTCATTTTCACGCTAATTCTCATGTATTTTTCAATGGGACATATGATGTGGGGCTGGCCGCTCCCCTCTTTCTTTGACGGAAATCACGTAGCTATGGGACTTGTCCAGCTCCTGCTGACAGTCATAGTTATGGTCATCAACCAGAAATTCTTCATAAGCGGATTCAAGAGCCTGTGGCACAAAGCACCCAATATGGACACTCTCGTTGCGCTCGGATCATCGGCTGCTTTCGTTTACAGCACCTATGCGCTGTTTGCAATGACAGATGCGCAGGTCAAGGGAAATGCCGATGCCGTTATGGGCTATATGCATGAATTCTACTTTGAATCTTCGGCTATGATACTGACGCTTATAACAGTCGGAAAAATGCTCGAGTCACGTTCAAAGGGCAAGACGACCGATGCTCTGAAAAGCCTTATGAAGCTTGCTCCCAAAACGGCTGCTGTCATCAGGAACGGCGAGGAGACCGTTATTCCTGCCGAACAGGTCAGAAAGGGCGATATCTTTGTTGTCCGCCCCGGCGAAAGCATTCCCGTGGACGGAATAGTTGTCGAGGGACAGAGTGCAGTCAACGAGTCCGCACTGACAGGCGAAAGCATTCCCGCTGACAAGGACGTGGGCGACAGCGTTTCTGCGGCTGCGATAAATCAGTCGGGATTCCTGAAATGCGAAGCAACAAGAGTCGGCGAGGACACATCACTTTCAAAGATAATCCGGATGGTGAGCGATGCGGCGGCAACAAAAGCTCCTATTGCAAAGGCAGCCGACAAGGTTTCGGGAATTTTCGTCCCCGTAGTTATCGGAATTGCGCTTATTACTGTTTTAGTATGGCTGCTTGTCGGACAGACTGCGGGATTTGCGCTTGCAAGAGGAATTTCCGTCCTCGTTATAAGCTGCCCCTGCGCACTCGGACTTGCAACACCTGTTGCGGTAATGGTCGGAAGCGGACAGGGTGCCAAAAACGGAATTCTCTTCAAGACCGCCGCAGCACTTGAAGAAACAGGACGCATTGAGATATGCGCACTTGACAAAACAGGCACAGTCACCGGCGGCGAACCCAAGGTCACGGACATCATACCTGTCGGCGTTTCGGAAGATGAGCTGCTGAAAACGGCTTATTCGCTTGAAACCAAGAGCGAACACCCTCTCGCAAAGGCGATAATCTCCTATGCTGCGGATAAGAATTTATCTGCGGAGGATGCTGCGGATTTCAAGGCACTCCCCGGCAACGGATTATCCGCTGTGATAGGCGGAAGCAAAGTCATCGGCGGAAACCTTAACCTTGCGATGCAGCATGCCGAAATATCCGATGATATAAAGACACAGTCGGAGAAGCTTGCCGAAGAAGGAAAAACTCCCCTTTTCTTCTGCAAAAACGGAACATTATCGGGAATTATCGCTGTTGCGGACGTTATAAAAGATGACAGTGCGCAGGCTGTACGTGAGCTGAAAAACATGGGCATCAAGGTCGTTATGCTGACGGGCGACAACGAGCGCACAGCAAAGGCGATCGGCGCACAGGCAGGTGTTGACGAGGTAATAGCAGGCGTTCTCCCCGACGGAAAAGCAAGTGTTATCAGCCGCCTTAAAGCCGAGGGCAAGACCGCAATGGTCGGCGACGGAATAAACGATGCTCCCGCTCTTACCGCCGCAGATGTCGGCATTGCGATAGGCGCAGGAACCGATGTTGCGATAGATGCAGCGGACGCAGTTCTGATGAAAAGCCGCCTGAGCGACGTTCCGGCGGCTGTGCGTCTGAGCCGTGCGGCACTCAGGAATATCCACGAGAACCTGTTCTGGGCATTCATTTACAATGCTATCGGAATTCCCCTTGCGGCTGGCGTGTGGATACCGCTTTTCCACTGGCAGCTGAACCCGATGTTCGGTGCGGCGGCTATGAGCCTTTCAAGCTTCTGCGTTGTAACAAATGCGTTAAGACTGAACTTTTTCGACATTCACAATGCCGATAAGGATAAAAAGATCAAACCAAAGAAAAAGGAGAAGAATACTATGACTAAGACAATGAAGATCGAAGGAATGATGTGCGGTCACTGCGAAGCGGCTGTAAAGAAGGCTCTGGAGGCTATCCCCACAGTTTCTGAGGCTAATGTAAGCCACGAAGCAGGAACAGCCGTTGTTACATTGTCCGCAGACACGCCCGATGATGTGCTCAGAAAGGCTGTCGAGGACAAGGATTACAAGGTCATTTCGATAGGATAAAACAGAGCGGACCGGAAAGAAGATCACACTTTCCGGTCCGCTTTTATTTTTGCTTTTCCCATTCCTCACGGGTTATGGCATATGAAATGCCGTTTTTAATTATAATAAATGTTGACATTTTGCAGTGGTTGTATTATAATGTGAATATATTTTTTAAGGGGAAATTTTTATGCAGAAAATTCTGGGGTATATGCGGAAAGCAATTCAGGAATTCGACCTTATCCGGGACGGAGATAAGATCGCAGTCGGCGTTTCGGGCGGAAAGGACAGCCTTGTGCTGCTGAAAGGACTTGTGCTGCTGAAGCGTTTCATCGGCATTGATTACGATGTCGTTGCCATCACTCTCGACCCTCGTTTCGGCGGCATTGACGGCGATTATTCGGAGGTGCAGAAGCTTTGCGATGAGCTTGGCGTGCCTTACATACTTAAACGAACGGACATAGGCGTTATCGTGTTCGATATCCGTAAAGAGGAACACCCATGCAGCCTATGTGCGAGAATGAGACGCGGCGGTCTGCATGATGCTGCCATTGAAGCAGGCTGCAACAAGATCGCACTGGGACACCATTACAATGACGCTGTCGAGACGTTTATGATGAACCTTTTTATCGAAGGAAGAATAGGCTGCTTTGCGCCGAAAAGCTATCTTTCGAGAAAGGATCTGACACTTATCCGTCCGCTGGTATTTGCCCCGGAAAAGGAGATCAAAAAAGCAGCAAACAAGGGCGTTGTCAATGTTATCAAGTCAAAATGTCCCATTGACGGACATACATCCAGGGAAACGATGAAACAGTTTCTTGCCGAACGTGAAAAGTCTGACAAGGGCTTCACGGACAGGATATTCGGTGCTATGCGCCGCGCAGGCATAGATGGCTGGGGAATAACAGGCAAAGGAGAAAGAAAGGCGGAAAAATGAGCAGACTTTTTGACGAGCTGAGGGACGCAGGCTGCGATCCCGAAGCGGGAACACACAGACTTATGAACAATGAGGAGCTTTACTGTAAATATCTCAGGGATTATCCACCATACTCTGCAGAAATCGATTTTGAGGGCGACTATCGGCGAGGCGACCGCATCTCTGCGGAAAAGCATGCGCATATCCTGAAGGGTCTTACGGGAAATCTTTCGCTTGATCCGCTGCATAAGGCATATTCAAAGGTCGTTGATTCTCTCAGAAAGGGCATCGGCGATTATGATGAACTGGCTCAGGATGCAATAGAACTTGAGCATAAAGTGCGTGATATCATAGAAAATTCGGACAAATAAAAAAACCGAAGCAGTTTTCGCTGCTTCGGTTTTTGCTTTTTGGGGATAATGCTGTTACATTGTGACAAATATGAATTTCAGAACGAACAGTGCTGCGATAACAGTAATGATAATATCGTTCTTCTTGAATTTGCCTGTGCAGAGTGTCATGATAACGTATGCGATAGCACCAAGACCTATGCCGTTTGCGATGGAATATGTCATAGGCATCATGATAAGTGCGATAAATGCAGGAATTGCAGAACGCATATCTTCCATATCTACCTTAGCAAAGCTCTTTACCATAAGAACACCGACATAGATAAGTGCGGAAGCTGTTGCGCAGGAAGGAATGATGCTTGCAAGAGGGCTGAGGAAGAGGCAGACCGCAAAGCAAAGTGCTGTAACAAGGCTTGTAAGTCCTGTTCTTCCGCCTTCGGCAACGCCTGCGGATGACTCAACAAATGTCGTACATGTGGATGTGCCGAGGAGTGCGCCTGTTACTGTTCCGACAGAGTCGCAGAGCATAGCCTTGTCAACGCCGATCGGGTCGCCGTTCTCGTCAAGCATTTCAGCCTGTGCAGCTGTGCCGTAAAGCGTTCCGAGCGTATCGAACATATCAACGAGACAGAATGTTATGATAAGCATGATCGCATTGAATACGCTGCCGATGTGTGCGCCCGAAAATGCGTCAGCCCATGCATCGCCGCTGAAAAGACCAAGGAAGCCGATCTTTCCGAAATCCGAGAAGGACTGTCCCACGCTGCTCATGTCGAGAGAAGGAACGGAGCCTGTGAAGATGTAGTAAAGAACTGCGGAAGCGATTATTCCGAGGATAACATTGCCCTTGACATTCAGCTTGCCGAGAATACCGATGATAAGAACGCCGAGGAGCGCAACGATAGCAGGAGCAACTGTTGCCCATTCGCCGCCGTGGATATCAACGAACTGAACGAGAGTGTAGGGGTTAGCCTGGATTATGCCCGCATTCTGGAATCCGACGAATGCGATAAACAGACCGATACCTGCGGGGATAGCTTTTTTCAGGCATTCAGGCAAAGCTTTTGCGATGTACGTTCTGAGTCCCGTGACAGAAAGGACAAGAAACACAAGTCCCGAAATGAAGATGATGACAAGTCCCGAATGGAAGCCTTCGATCACGTCAACACCTGCAAAATATGCGCCTGCAACGAAGGTCGTGCAGAAGAATGAGTTAAGTCCCATTCCGCATGCGAGT
>USNJ01000018.1 GCA_900556055.1 uncultured Ruminococcus sp. | reverse complement strand
CATTAGCGGCGGTGTAATAAGCAGCGGCGCACGGTTCAGCGGCAAGGTATTAAACCAAACAGGTGCAACAATATCACAAGGTTATTTTTCAAACATTGTCGAAAACTGCGGAAAAATAGTTAACGGCAATTTTGGCGGGGATTCAACAAAAATATTCACTGCACCCGTTATAAACGAGGGCGAAATAACAGGCGGAAGCTTCCGTGACGTTGTATACAGCATAAACGGCGGAACTATCGACGAATCATTCCTGAAAAACGGATTATTCACGCTCACCCTGAAGGACTGCCGAATCAGCGGCATCAATGCCGACGCTATATCATTCCCGACAGGCTTCCCCCTCGATATGGATAAAAGCATCACCGTGACAGCTGTCGAAAAAAGCGGCATGAACCTTACAGGCTGGTCAATTGACGGCGGAACTATCAACGGTCTTAACTACACGTTTGATCTGCCGGATGATAATGCGACTATATCCCCGATATATACATCGACACATACACATTCATATTCCGAGGAATGGAAATCCGATGAAAACGGTCACTGGCATGAGTGTTCCTGCGGCGAAAAGTCGGGATATGAAAAGCATACCCCCGAGGCATTTGCGGCTAAGGAACCGACCTGCACCGAGGACGGCTGCACATCGGGCGAGAAATGCTCCGTCTGCGGATATATTATCAGTGCATCGGAAATAATTCCCGCAAAGGGACACGGCGAAACTGAGGTAAGAAACGCTGTCCCCGCCGAGATAGGCAAGAACGGCTACACGGGCGACACATACTGCAAGGTCTGCGGCGAAAAGATCGCTGAAGGCAAGGTCATTCCCGCACTCGGCAGAGAAACGGGCGCAGTTGCCGACACATCGAACCATGCTCCGAATGTCCCCGCAGCTCCCGCAAAGGATAAGTGGGACGATGCTTCCGACAGGATCGCAAAGGCATCGGACGGCGAAACTGTCACCGTCAGCGCAAAGGACAGAAATGCAAATATCCCGAAAAGCATCATCGAAAAGATAAAGGGCAGGGACATCGACCTTGTTATCGACTTCGGAAACGGCATCTCGTGGAAGATAAACGGAACATCGGTCGATACCGCAAAGTCCGTTGACATGGGCATCAAAAAGGGAACGAAGAACATTCCAGCAAGCGTCCTGAACACGGTAACGGGCGAAAACTCAACCGTACAGCTGAGCCTGACATACGACGGCGAATTCGGATTTTTCGCTGAGCTTTCCGTTGACCTCGGCAGGGAAAACGACGGCCTTTTCGCCGCTCTCTACCACTTCAACGAAACATCGGGCGAGATGGAGCTTGTCGATCAGTCCGAGATAAAGAGCGGAAAAGCAAGCTTCACAATGAGCCACGCTTCGGAATATGCGATAGTTATCAGCGGTGCTCCCGTTTACGATAACGTCGATTCCGCATCCGGCGCAGAAGACATGAGCGAAACGGCGGAAAGAGGCAGTGCGGCGGTCATTATCGTTATCGCTGCGGCATCTGCGGCTCTGTTCATCGCAAAGAAAAAGTCATTCAGATAATACTAAGGAAACGCTGAATAAATCGTTTCTGCCGTTTTTCACAACCCTCTCAGTGACGTATTTTCGAGCGTTGCTCAAAACGGCGAAACGAATGCTTCGCATTATTCAGCTTTTTCCTAAAAACAGCGGCTTCGCAAATTCCTGCGAAGCCGCCTTTTTATTGGATATTTCCGTTATTTGTAGCCCTTGTAGATGTCATTGAGCCTTGCGATAACGTCATTTACTTCATCGCTTGAAAGCTGTGCAAACATCTTCCTCTGGCGGATAGGTGAGCTGTCGAGCATCTTTCTTATCATTTCGTCACTGATTGCTTCATCGCCATCGCTGCCTGTGAAACGGCTTGCAAGCTCCATAACGATCTTCATTGCCTCGTCATTGCCGTAGAACTCGCTTATAACAGTGTTCAGGTCAACAACGAACGGCTTTCTTATCTTTGAATGTGCCGTTATTTCCGCTTTCAGGCAGATATCGGCTGATGATCTCGCTACCAGTATCTCAAATTTTCCGTCAGGTATAATCCAGTCGGAAATATCCGTATCGTAATATGCAAAGGAACGCTTATCGAGCGTAAATGTAACAGTCTTTGTTTCATTCGGCATCAGATGCACCTTTTCAAAGCCTTTAAGCTCCTTTTCGGGACGTATCACCATGCCCGTTTTGTCGGATACATAGAGCTGAACAATTTCTTTTCCCTCTCTGCTGCCGATGTTCGTGATATCCGCAGTGACGGTCAGAGTATCGTCATCGCTGAATTTATCGGAGGATACGGTTATGTTTGAATACTCAAACTGCGTGTAGGAAAGTCCGTGGCCGAACGGGAACAGCACATTCATCTTCCTGCTGTCGTACCATCTGTAACCGACAAAAATTCCCTCGCTGTATGTCACCTTCTTGTCATCGCCGACAAATCTGCCGTGGCCGTTGAACCACAGGTAGGAGGGGTTATCCTCGATGCGTAGCGGGAATGTTTCAGCCAGCTTGCCCGACGGATTTACCTTGCCGAAGAGGATATCCGCAGCAGCCTCGCCGCCTGCCTCGCCGCCGAGATATGTTTCAAGGACAGCCGATACACGGTCTATCCACGGCATTTCGACAGGCGCACCGTTCTGAAGCACGATGATAACATTATCACAGACATCGCAGCACTTTTCAACGAGAGCGTTCTGATATTCGGGCAGCTTCATATCCTGCCTGTCATAGCCCTCGGACTCGATTATCTCGGGCAGACCGATGAAAAGCACGGCTGCGTCCGATCCTGCGGCAAGCTTTACGGCTTCATCGGCAAGCTCGGGAGCGCCGTTTTCCGCAGAATTGTCATATCCCTTTGCGAATGAGATATCCGCATATTTACGGGAATACGAAAGAGCGTCCGTCACCCTATATGAATGGATATGCGAGCTTCCGCCGCCCTGATAGCGTGGTTTTTCCGCAAATTCGCCGATAAATGCAATCTTGGCTGCATCTCCTGCGGGGAGGGGAAGTGCGCCCTCATTTTTCAGAAGAACGAAACTTTCGCAAGCTATCCTGCGGGCTTCCCCGTGGTCAGCGTCCTTGTCGAAAACAGCGTCCTCGGGATTTTCGAGATAATCGGAAAGAACGGTCAGCATTCTTTCAACAGCGGTATCGAGCACGCTTTCGTCCAGCTCGCCGCTCTTTACGGCACGGACGATCTCAGCGTCATTTTCGCCGCCGCTTGCGGGCATCTCAAGGTCAAGTCCCGCCATAAGTCCCTTAACACGGTGATATACAGCACCCCAGTCGGAAACGACATAGCCCTTGAATCCCCATTCATCACGGAGGATATCGGTCAGCAGGCGCTTATTTTCGGAGGACTGAACGCCGTTCACCTGATTATATGAGCACATAACGGTCTTGGGCTGGGCATTTTTTACGGCATTTTCAAATCCTGCGAGATATATCTCACGTAGAGTACGCTCATCGACCTCAGCGGATATGGTATTTCTGCGGAACTCCTGATTATTCACAGCGAAATGCTTGATAGATGTGCCGATGTGGTGCTTCTGAACGCCGTTTATATAAGCCGATGCAAGCTCGCCCGTCAGATACGGATCCTCGGAGAAATATTCGAAATTGCGTCCGCAGAGAGGGGAGCGCTTGATATTTACAGCAGGGCCGAGCAGTACCGAGATGCCGGACGCACGGCACTCATTGCCGAGGTCGCTGCCCATTTCGCCGAGAAGCTCTCTGTCGAACGAGCAGGCGGTAGCGCAGGCAGCGGGGAAACAAACGGCAGTTTCGCTGTCAGCGATGCCGAGGTGGTCGCACTTATCCGCCTGCATACGCATGCCGTGAGGGCCGTCGCTCAGGAGGACATTAGGTATGCCGAGGCGTTCAACGGCTTTGGTATGCCAGAAATCCGCACCTGAGCAAAGACCTGCCTTTTCTTCGAGGGTAAGTTCGGAGATTATTTTTTTGATATTTTTATCCATAAGATACTTCCTTTCCATATGATATTTGGTATCCGTTTGGAATATATTTTATCATAAACGGTGGGGAATGTGGCTAACTTTTTTTTGCCTAATCCAACAATTTTTATGTCGTAAACGTATAACCCGTGGGGACACGTGCGGCGTCCGCACTGTTTTTCCGCGATACGGCGCGGCAGGCCGTCGCCTTACTTATGTTTAGGGATATAGTCAAGCGTCCGCGCAAAGGGGACTTTGCGTTTTGTTTGTGGAGCGCACTGTTTTTATGCGGTTCATTTTTGCTTTTTATATTCAGGGGCACAGCACCAACAGACCCGCACCCAAACTAAAAAGCGTTGGGGTCCAGCCCTTGGGCTTTGGCAAGGGCTGGTCGCCCTCGCAAGGGCGAAACTCCGCAAGCAGCAATTAAAAATTCGTCCACATAAAGAGAAACAAAGCCATCAGTCAAAACACAGAACAAACAAAACCAGATGCATCGCACAAAGCCGCAAATAAAAAAGCCGCATGCAGAAAAAGAAACAGTAGACCCGCTATTCTACACAACAAACCAAACAATCAAAGAGCATCAAACCTGCATGCGGCATTGACCGAAAACAGCCGACCGTAAGGGAGGCTATGCATCGGTCAACCGTTTCGCAAGAAACGGCGGTAGGTCACAAACTTACCGATACCCGCAGTTCAGAACACAGCAAAGCACCCGCTATCCGCAGAACAAAGCAAAGCACAGACCCGCCAAACGCACCGCATATCTGATACAATTATTATAATCCCCTTGACAACAGTTTTTCAATGATGTATCATATTTAAAAACTGATATATCCTACGATTGGAGCAAAGTATATGGAACTTCATGCAATGGGCATCTCATACAGACACGGACGTGAATTCAAAGTCAGCCGTCCCGACGGCTCGGGAGATAACCTCCTGCTTATCTTTAAGTCGCACGCACGCATCAATATCGGCGGGAATGAGATCAGCGTCCCCGAAAATCATGCCGTCGTCTATTCAAAGGGATATCCGCAGATATACTCCGCCGACGGCGAAGAATATGTAAATCACTGGGTGCATTTCGGCTGCTCAGAAACTGATATATTCTTTGATAGAATAGGTCTGTCATTCAACGATCCCCGCCCCGTAAGCGATATCTCCGCAGCAGAAAACGTCCTCGATATGCTGAGCGTCGAGAGCGTTTCCGACAGCAGAAATTCCGCCGAATGTACAGACCTCCTGCTCCGCCTGCTCCTGACAAAATCCCTCGGATCGGACGGAGATGCGGCACTTTCCGTCCACAGCAGCGGGCTCAGACGCATCCGTGCGGAGATCTACGGCTCACCGTCAGGCAGCTTCACCGTCAGCGGTCTTGCCGCCGAGCTTTCCCTCAGCCCATCGCACTTCCAGGCACTCTATAAAGCCGAGTTCGGTGTCAGCTGCTACGAGGATGTTCTGCGTGCAAAAACGTCCGCCGCCGAATATTATCTGCGCAGCACATCGCTCCCCATAAAAGAGATCGCCGCACTCTGCGGATTTGAAAACGATGTTCATTTTATCAGGCAGTTCAAAAAACGTACGGGCATGACTGCCGCCGAATTCAGAAAATTTGAACATAGAAATTGATTTCATAAAACGTTTTATATATATAATTTGCATAATTTTTTCAAAAACTGTTGACTTTTTATCGGTAAGGATATATAATTGTAATGAAATATTTCATTAATATTTTGTGCAATAATACAAACATCAGAAAGGGTCGGCGGTCATTATGTATATGAAGAATTACGTTAAGTGCGAAAAATATCTTTTCAGCCGTTTTCCTGCGGAACTGACAGACTTCTGCAGCCTGAATCAGGCGATGATGAAAACACCGTTTGACACCGCTTATATGACATTTCTGGCTCTCTGTATGTTCAAGACAAATCCCCGCACAGGCATCGAAATGCTGTCATATGTCAGAGGAACATTCCATTTCAGCGAGAAGGAAAAGGCGGAGATCAGAACCGCTTTGGACGGAAAAGAGTATATTCCGTATTCATTTTTTGAAGGTGCATATCCCTATAACAATTATCAGCCGCTGAGGCCTTATAAGCTTGAAATATGCGAAATGCCATATTCATTCAGCGAAGATGGATATGCTAAGCTCGCCGTTCAGTCCTCGGGTGCGGAGGAACCGAGAACGATCACGCTCAGGCAGAAAAACGGCAGATGGTTCTTCTGGGATCAGGATCTCCTGGGCGATATAATCAAGCCTGCGCTCGCCGACAGCTGGACATTTTCCGACCGCCATACAGCTTCATATATTCCGGAGAATTCGCAATAATAAAAGCCAATTGAATTACATCACCGAAAAAACAGCTTCTCTGCCTGCGGCAGGGGAGCTTTTTCATTCACATTTCCTGTATCTTCCGCATATTATGTGCAATATGTATATAAAAATAAGATAATCACAGGAAAATATCGTTGCATTGTTTACAAATTGCTATTGACAAAATACATAAAATATTGTATCATAAAATTAAGATAATTACAGATTTAAAATTGCAGTTTTTATAGACTGCAATTGCTGCCAAACGGGAGAGAGAAAGTATGAAAAGGGTTAGGGGTTTCACGCTTATCGAGCTGATCGTTGTAATAGCGATAATCGGCGTTCTTACCGCTGTCCTGACACCAATGTTTATGGGAGCGGCAAAGGAAGCAAGGTATTCAAAGTATCAGACACAGGCAAGGCACGTCTATGAGGGCGCTCAGCTCGCTCTCACCTCGCTGCAAAGCAGCGGCTCAGACGTTCAGGCAGACACGGTTTACACGGGCGGTGCCGACGGCATCGGTCACGCTTCGGGACAGGACGACTGCGATCTGAAAAAGTATCTCGGCAGCTCATTTACAGGATATTTCGGCTTTAAGGTTGACAGCGCGGGCATCGGCTGTTCATTTGCGATCTGGAGCGATCGGCCTGTCAGCGCAGGCGATGTCGTTATGATGACAAATTCCGATGTTACGGATTCGCTCAGCACAGCAGCGCCTAAGGGCTGCTACTATCCGCAGAATGATATTCAGGAATCACCGTAAAAAAATACCGCCGTCAGATCTGATTTATTATCTGACGGCGGCATTTTTTGTGTTTTTTACAGTCCCGCAAAATCGAGAAGATCCGATTTTCCCATTGCGCCGATGTGCTTGTCCATCAGCTTTCCGTCCTTGAAGAGCATGAGCGTCGGGATATTCTCAACGCCGAAATCATGCGCAAGCTCGGGCTGTTCGTCAACATTCACCTTGCCTACTGCGATCTCACTGAACTCCTCGCCTATCTCATCAACGATCGGAGAGACCATTCTGCACGGTCCGCACCATGATGCCCAGAAATCCACAAGAACGGGCTTTGATGAGCCGAGGACCTCTTCCTTGAAATTTTCCCTTGTAAGTGTTATAACAGACATGATCCGTTTCTCCTTTCATGCATCTGCATTTATTGTATACAAATATAGTATAACTTATCATTATGTATTTATATCAAGAAAAATGTAACATTTTATAAAAAATGCCCCGCTCAGCCGAACGGGGCGATTTTTTTACTGAATGGGATAGTTCCTGAGATCGGGCAGCTCGTCAAGCGTCAGGACATATTCGGACCCGTAAGCCTTTTTGAGCATATCCGCTTCCGTATATGTCTCGGACAGCTGACCGAAATTGTTTACGATGAATTCGCCGCTCCATGTTGACCAGAGCAGCCATCTTGCGTTGTCCCTGAAAAGCAGGTCGGGATCAGGCACGCAGCCGTTCTCCGTCAGTGCGACAAGCTTTGCTGTTCCGGATGTTTCGGCAGCCTCGGCAAATTTGCCCGACTGCGATGTATATACCTGAGTTCCGGGATAAATATCCTCGCCGATGATATCCACCGTGTCATCTCCGGGATACCAGTCCCTGCTCTGACCGTTCCATACCCAGATGAGGTTAGTCAGACCGTACTCATTCGTCAGCTTGTCATAGAGGATATTCCAGAGCTTTTTGTAGGATCCGGGCTCGCAGTTTCCCCACCAGAACCAGCCGCCGCTTGCCTCGTGGAGCGGTCTCCAGAGGACAGGCACGCCCGAATCGCACAGACGCTTCAGCTGTACTGCGATAGCGTCGATATCCTGCATAAGCAGGTCATAGCCCTCGTCGTCCCTGCCGTTCATGATATCATCGAGATTTATAGTTGTCGCTTCCTTGTAGAAGCCTCTGTACCACGGATTGCTTTCGCTGTTCACGAGATATTTTTCCGGCGCATTCCAGTGCCAGCACATCGAAACTATGCCGCCTGCGTTCACATACCAGTCATAAGCCTGCTCAACGGCATCTCCCGATGAACCGTTTGCCACTCTTGACGGCGTATATTCGATAAGGTCGAGTCCGAGGACTGCGGGCTGTTTGCCTGTTATTTCCTGAATTCTCGCAAGCTCGGAAGATGTGCGTCCCTTGTCGGCAAACTGTCCGGAAAGGGTGTAATTTCCGTAGATATCGGTCATAAACTTCATCAGCCGCTGTGCATTTTCGTCCGCATCGGGATTTGACAGCACGGGAGATACGCTGTAAGTATCCTCCGAAACAGCCGATGAAGCCGTCATTTCAAGGTAATCGACCTTTATCCAGCCCCAGCTTACGGATAATGTGATCTCGTGCTGACCCTTTTCAAGATATATATTTTTCAGCGAATTGAAGCCGAATTCTTCGTTGTCGGTAGTGATCTCACCGATCGGAGTGCCGTCTGCTGCAACGAAATTCACCTTATGTCCGCCGTTTGACGCACACATGAAGTTCAGGTCATAGCTTCCGTCAGCGGGCGCATCGACTGTAAAGGTCAGCTTGTCCGTGCTGCCCTCGAAATGGTCAACATAGCCCGTTCCCGAAAATCCGTCAAAGGAGTTCTCGACAGCTGCCTTTCCCTCGGTCTTTCCGTCCTCAGCTTCGTATTTTGCGGAGAAATCGGCAGCAACGCCGCTTGCGGTCAGCGGACGTTTGGTCATGTCGAGAGATGTGTTGTATTCGCTTCTTATCTCGCCGAAGATAGCCTTTATAGGCTCGGCTGCGGCAGCTTCGGCAGATGTTCCGACAGTTGTTTCAGCCGATGTCGTTTCGGCGTTCCCGTCATTTTTTGCGCAGCCCGACATAATGCCCGCCGCCATTGTAACAGCAATACTCATAGCAATGATTCTTTTCATGTTCATATCAGTTTTCCTTCTTGTAAACGACCCTTCCGTCGGATATAACGCAGAGTGCGTCCGTCATTATATCCAGCGGATCGCCGCTCATTATCACCATATCCGCCGCCGCGCCCTTTACGATGCTGCCTATCTTTCCGCTCATGCCGAGCATCGCCGCAGGATTTGAAGTGACCGCACGCAGTCCCTCCTCATACGGAAGACCATGCTTCACGCACATTGCCGCACTCATCGGCAGATAGTCGATAGGAACTTCGGGGTGGTCGGTGCATATCGCCACATTCACGCCGTTTTTATAGAGCTTTGCGGCATTTTCAAGTGAGATGTTCCGAAGCTCGGGCTTTCCCCTGTCGCAGATTATCGGACCGAGGACAGCATTTTCATGCTCATTTCCGAGTATATCCGCCGCAAGATGTCCCTCGCTGCAGTGGATAAGCAGATGCGGAAGCGAAAATTCCCTGCAAATGCGCATAGCCGTGAAGATATCGTCTATCCTGTGGCAATGAAAATGTGCGGATATCTCACCCTTGAGCAGCGGGATAAGCGCCTCGGATTTAGCGTCAAATTCGGGCAGCTCGTCCTCCTCGGCATTTTCCGTGTCCTGCATATAACGCTGCGCCTTTTTGAGTGCCTCACGGATAGCGGCAGCCGTTGCCATTCTCGTCACGGGGGATTCATCCCTGTCGGAATAGCAGCCCTTCGGATTCTCGCCGAGCGCAAATTTTATCGCCGCACGCTTTATCAGCATATCATCGACACGCCTGCCTGCGGTTTTCATAAGTATCATATCCCCGCCGATTGGATTGGTGCTTCCGCAGCCCGTCACAACGGCAGTAACGCCCGTCCTGAGGGCATCGGCAAAGTAGGGATCCATGCCGTTCACGCCGTCCATTGCCCTGAGATGCGGAGTTACGGGGTCGGTGAATTCGTTGACATCATCGCCCTCTTCGCCCTCGCCGCTGCCGATTATGCCCATATGCGTGTGAGCATCGATCATTCCCGGCATGAGGATATGTCCGCCGGCATTGATATCATCGGGAGAAATATTTTCGGGATCTCCCGCACAGACCTCGGCAATAACGCCGTTTTCGATCACGGCATATCCGCAGTCTATCGAAAACGGCTTGCTCCTGTCGGGGTCCATCGGGAGTATCTTAGCATTGTAAATTATCATAATTCAATCATGAAAGACCGCACTCATCGTAGTCTTTCCATCTTTCGTGGTAATTTTTATTGTCAGCGATCCTGTAAACGATGTAAGCGATAGATGTCATAAGCAGAAACAGTGCCGCAGCCACGGGCAGTGCGGAACGCAGAAAATCTTCTTTATCGGCATAGCCTGCGATAGTCTTTTTTGTCTCGTTCATATAAATTCTCCTTTCAGTCATTTGGATACAATCATTATAATACAATTCCGTTCAATAGTCAAGGGTTCACTTTTTCGCCTTTCCCGTGATGATATAGCGAAGATGCCTTATCCCGTCGGGAATGCTTCTGAGGTGCGATTTTCCGTGCCTTCCGTCCTTCCTGAGAACGGTCGGTATCTCGGCGATATCCGCACCCGAAAGAGCAAATTTGCCGATCATCTCGGTCGCAAATTCCATGCCGCCGCATTCAAGACCGAGTGCGAGAGCCGCCTCCCTGTCGAACGCGCGCAGACCGCAGTGGAAATCCCCGACTTTTGTTTTGTAGCGTATCCGCCCTGCGAGCGACAGCAGCGGAACGCCGAAATATCGGTGGCTGAAAGGCATTGCGCCCTTTTCGATGCCGCCGCTGAACCTGTTTCCCATCACAAGCTTTTTACCTGCTCTCAGCTCATCGACAAATCCCGAAAGATGATAAAAATCGTAGCTCATGTCGCAGTCGCCCATAATGATATATTTCCCCCGGGACGCTTTTATCCCGCCTTTCAGCGCATTCCCGTAGCCCTTCTCGGGAACATTCACGACCCTTGCGCCGAGCGATGCCGCTATATCCGCAGACCTGTCCGTGCTGCCGTTGTCGGCGATGACTATCTCAGCGGATATCCCGCTTTCGTCTATGAACCGCTTCGCTTCGTTTATGCAGAAAGCGATGGTTTTTTCTTCGTCCAGGCAGGGCATAAGAATGGTCAGTTCAGGTGTCATCTGCGTTTCACAGCCTTTTTCTTAACATTATCATAGTCGTATTTTCTCAGGTCGCTGTTGAACCATATCACCGCCAGAAGTGCAGTGACCGAAGCCGCCTGCGCCCTGTATGTAAAGAATGAATGGAGATACGAGTGATTGTTCAGCAGGATAAATCTCAGATACGGCAAAGCTCCGAGAATGAGCATGACCGCAGTAAATGCGCCGTTTTTCGTCCTTGCAAAGAATATGTAAAACATACCGCCGAGCAGTGCCGCCGATACTGTCAGCCCCATGACAATGCATATCACATCGACTCTCTGCGAGCCGCCGAACATCGCCGAAAGATTTGCGAGCGGGGCATATATCGCCTGCTCGGAATGAGTCATCATTTCGTAGCCGTTGATGCCCGATATCCTCGTTTCAGCCGACCTTATCGCCGATGTGAATTTGTTTTCGCCCGTGATAACAGTTGCAAGCGTCCACTTTGTTACAAAGGTCATGACGTAGGATATTCCCCAGCCGATGCCGCATTTCAGGGATAAAACAAGGTTCTCCCGTAATGTTTTTCCTCTCCCGTCCTGCTGACGGATAATGAACACAAGCATCAGAGGAAGAAGTATCGACAGCGTTTCCGCCGTCAGAAAGTCGAAAAACGCAGCCGCCGCACCTGTTATGACGGAAAGCACAGTCAGCCAAGTATCGCCCTTTTTCTCGAAGATAACGAACATAAGGCACGCCGCAGCCGTCACAAGAAAAATAGGTATATATTCAAGCGCAAGGCGTATATTCCACGACCGGACCAAGCATAATCCTGCCGTGAACGCAGCCGCCGCAAAATACTGCTTATCCCGCAGCAGCAGAGCGCAGACCGCAATGACGAGTGCCAGCACGGCAAGCGAGCCTATCCGCTTTATGCCCTCCGCATCGGTAACAAGCAGCAGCGGACGGATAAACATCGCCGAGCCGTGCCAGTAGCGGGTGTAATCGGTGTTCGGCTCAGTCCCGTAGGCGACAGTGGAATATAATCCCCAGTTTTCGCCGCTGTCGGTCACGCCGTCGTTTCCGTCATAATATTTCGTATCAAGCGCACTGCCCGACATATTCCACGTTATATTCAGCAGGATAGTGTCCGCAAAATTGTCCGCAACGCCCCAAAGCTTTCTGCCGTCCTCCAGCGAAAACGGCTGCCTTCCGTTGTAATATTCGGCGCTTTTCAGCATATTGTCCCGTATTTTTTCCTGCGGGATAAGCACCGCCAGCATCAGCAGCACCCACATCAGCATCACCGCCGCCGCAAACACGCCGATGTGCAGAGCTATTCTTTTTATCGTCCTCACTGCATCTCACCGCTTATCTCAATATCGGGATTTATAACATTGTCCGTTCTGATATTCTCAAAAACTTCAAGAGCCTTATCGTAATTCTGCTGCATTTTTTCCTCATTGAATCCCGCTTCATGCATAACATTTCTCAGGCAGAAAAGATAATCATCGGGCATATCCGGATAGCCGATATCGCTCGCAAATGTCGTTGCGGATATCTTATAGCCAAGCCCGACAGCATTTTCATCATCGGGATATAAAGCCGACATATCGGTGAAAAGCCCGTCCCTTGTGATATTCAGCTCATCGCAGACATCGGGCGAAGTTATAGCCATGATGATATTCTCGCTCCGGAATTCGCCGACAAGCTTTGTCTGACCCACCTGATAAGCCTGGAGCGAATAAGCGTCGTTCTCGTCATATTCGGTCGCCATATAATAAACGCTGACCTTGATCTTTCCGTCGCCGTTGAAGTCGGGGCAGTATCTTTCGAGCCAGTCCTCCATGCGGTATGTACGGGAATCCATCTCGTAGCCGCCTGTAAAGAGCATCACGGTGATGTCGGGCTTTACGGTGAATATCGTGTCGCAGATAAGGAAAGTCAGCACAGCGATCGTGAAAACGCAGATGATAAAACGCCACTTATAATGATAGAAAAAATTCTCGACCTTATCGCTGAAGGTGTACTCCTTAACAGGCTCATCTTCCTTTTTTATGGTAGTTTCGTCATCGGAGATAACGCCTGCTTTGAGCTTCATAAGCTCGACCTTTTCGTTCTGGAGCTGCTTTTCGTACTCGGCACGCTCCTTTTTATCCTCTTCGGTGGCAAGCCGCTCTTCCTCTTCCTCCATCGCCTTAGCCTTTTCGTCTATCTCCCTTGCACGGTCAAAAAAGTTTTTTCCCTTATCAGCCATAGTATCTCCCTCAAAAGAAAAGGGCAGAATGGGTCATGTACCCGTTTCCGCCCCGTATTTTTACATTGTATCTATTATACCGCATTTTTCATGGGTTTGTCAATAGCGAATTTTACATAGCTTGACTTTCGCAGGACAATATATTATAATAAAGGTATGGAGATGTCTGCATATTATATGATAAGGAGGAATGTTTATGGCAACCAGCACATTTGAAAGAAAGATCGAAATATCCGAAAAGAATGCAATGAGACGATTTGACCGTGTTGTAAATGACGCAAAAATGAAAAAACCCATATCTTCCCCTGCATATTCAACAGAAGATAAAAACAGGAGTGAGCAGTTATTAAAACAGGTATTATCGCACTCAAAGCACTGATAGATGCATTGGGAGACGAAGACAGACTAAACCGTCTCCTGATGACATTTTCATGCACACAGGACGAAGATATAGAATATTTTCTGCACAACAGAGCTGTCGAATTTGATAAAGTTTCCAAATCACGTACATACCTTATAGTAGATGAGGATCAAATGCAGCACTGTACCATTGACGAGCTAACCGTTTTCGGTTACTTTACTCTTGCCATGAAAATACTTACAGTGCCTGAAAGCTATTCAAACAGAAACAGAAAAAATATTGACGGCTTTAACGCCAAGATAAACAATGTTCCAATTAAGGATTTCCCATGCTATCTGATAGGTCAGCTTTCCAAAAATTCCAATGTACCGAAGGAGTCGATATCGGGAAGCGAGATTATGGAAAAAGCACTTTCGGTAATAAAAGCATCTGCCGAAATGGTTGGAGGGCGCATTGTGCTGATAGAATGCAGAAATAAAAAAGAACTTTTAAAATTTTACAACAGTAATGGATTCAGCTCTCTTGACAAGATCCCTGACGGAGAAACTCAAATGATACAAATGATAAGAAATATCCAAAGCTGACATATTAAAAAATACATACTAAAAAGCCGTTCCCGAACCATCGGAAACGGCTTTTATTATGCATAAACCAAAAATTATTCTTCTTCCTCAGCCTCAGCGCTCTCAGACTGTCTGTTATCCGTTCCGAGCGGCTTCATAGTCGGGAACAGGAGAACATCTCTGATAGAGGGGCTGTCGGTCAGCAGCATAACAAGTCTGTCAAGACCGAAGCCAAGACCGCCCGTAGGAGGCATTGCATATTCAAGCGCTGTAACGAAATCCTCATCGACCTCGGCATTTGCGCCCTGTGCACGCTTTGCTTCCACCTGCTTAACGAATCTTTCCTTCTGGTCGATAGGATCGTTCAGCTCGGAGAATGCGTTGCCCATCTCACGGCAATAGATGAAATACTCAAATCTCTCGGTAAATGCGGGATTTGAAGGCTTTCTCTTTGCAAGCGGAGAATTCTCAACGGGGTAATCATAGATAATAGTAGGCTGAATGAGCTTGTCCTCAACGAATGCATCGAAGAATGCGATAAGAACGTGACCCTTTGTAGCGGACTCGCCCTCGTCAACATCAACATCGTGATCCTTTGCGCATGCTCTTGCGTCCTCATCGGTCTTCCAGTCGTTATAGTCAACGCCTGCATACTTCTTGACAGCCTCGACCATTGTCAGACGCTCCCACGGAGATGCCATGTCGATCTCTGTTCCCTGATATGTGATAACATCAGTTCCGCAGATCTTCTTGGAGATCGTTCTGTACATATCCTCGATAAGATCCATCATTCCGAGATAATCGGTATATGCCTGATACATCTCAACGGAGGTGAACTCAGGGTTATGCGAAGTGTCCATGCCCTCGTTTCTGAAGATACGTCCGACCTCGTAAACACGCTCAAATCCGCCGACGATCAGTCTTTTCAGATAAAGCTCGGTTTCGATGCGCAGATACATATCCATATCTAGCGTATTGTGATGAGTAACGAAAGGACGTGCGGACGCACCTATCTCCAGCGTATGAAGAACAGGCGTATCGACCTCGAGATATCCCCTTGCGTTAAGGAAATTTCTTACCTCGGTGATTATCATGCTTCTCTTAACGAATGTGTCCTTAACATCGGGGTTTACGATAAGATCAACATATCGCTGACGATATCTTGTGTCCTGATCCTTCAGACCGTGCCACTTTTCGGGCAGCGGGAGGAGGGACTTGGAGAGCAGAGTGATCTTGGTTGCATGAACGGAGATCTCTCCCTTTCTTGTACGGAAAACGAAGCCCTCAACGCCGACGATATCGCCGATATCCCACTTCTTGAACTCAGCGAAAGCGTCCTCACCGATATCGTTCATGCGGACATACACCTGCATTCTGTCGGTGCCGTCTCTTACGTCGATGAAGTTAGCCTTACCCATATCACGCCATGACATGATACGTCCTGCAATGGAAACAGTTTCAGCCTTGATCTTTTCAAGACCCTCTGCGACCTTTGCTTCATCGCCGTTTGCCTCAGCGATTATTTCAGCCTCGCGCTTTTCGTAATCCGCACGGAGCTGAGCGTTCTTCACGGAAACGTCGTACTTAGTGATCTGATAGGGATCAGCGCCCTTAGCCTTCAGCTCATTGAGCTTGTCGATCCTGATCTTCTTTAATATATGGACATCCTGCTCCTGCTCTTCCTCAGCAGGTGCTGTAACGGGCTTTTCGCTCATGATAATTTTCCTTTCAATAGTGGAGTAAGGAAATACTTAACAATTCATTATTTTGATTTGTTACGTTTCCTAAGTGACATATTTATTGGCATCTTTCCCCGCCTGCGATGGGGAAAGATACATTAATCAGCGATAGATTAATTTTCCTCGCTGCTGATGGAAACGACTCTCATTTTGATGATGCCTGCGGGAGCATCGACCTCGATGATATCGCCAACACGTCTTTTCATTGCAGCGATGCCGATAGGAGATTCATCGGAGATCTTGCCGTTTTCGGGATCTGCTTCAGTAGAGCCGACGATCTGGAGTTTTTCGTCCTCATTGAGTTCCTCATCATGGAGAACGACATAAGAGCCTACGCCGATCTCATCGTTTTTGAGTGTATCAGCGCCGACGATCTCAGCATTAGCGATAGTCATTTCTATCTCAGCGATCTTAGCTTCGAGGATACCCTGTTCATTTTTAGCTTCATCGTACTCAGCGTTTTCGGAAAGGTCTCCGAAGGAACGTGCTTCTTTCAGTTTTTTAGCTACTTCGGATCTGCGGACGGTAATGAGATATTCGAGTTCTTTTTCAAGGTTTTTATAGCCCTCTGCGGACATTTTAACTTTTTTAGCCATATAAAAACGCTCCTTTTCAGCATTTATTTAACCAAATGCGGCAGCATGCCGATATACTTATCTATTATAACCCATTTCTCCCCGAATGTCAAGGGGCGGTGGTGCGGCGTCCGCACTGTTTTTTCGCGATACGGCGCGGCTAGCCGTCGCCTTACTTATGTTTAGGGATATGGTTATGTGTCCGCGCAAAGGGTACTTTAGTGTTTTGTTTGTAAAATGCGCTGCTTTAGCGGTCATCACTTGGCATATTTCAAGTGCACAGCACCCACAGACCCGCACCAGAAGCTAAAAAGTTCGCCAGCCTTTTCAAGGCTGCGGGATTCTTAAGGGCAGAGTCCTTAAGTCGCCCTCGCAAGGGCGAAATTCCGCAAGCAGCAATTAAAAATTCGCTTACATAAAGAGAAATAAAAGCAACAGTCATAACACAGAACGCACATAGCAGATGCATCGCACAAAGCCGCAAATCAAAAAAGCCGCATGCAGAAAAGAAACAGTAGTCCATCATAGTCTACACTGCAAAAAGAAGAAGCGTAGACCCTCAATCCTGCATGCGGCGTATTGACCGATAACATCGCCGAACGGCGATAATGTATCGGTCAACCGCCGACAGGCGGCGGAAG
>USNJ01000017.1 GCA_900556055.1 uncultured Ruminococcus sp. | reverse complement strand
GCGGCTGCGCAGATCATCAGAGGAAAAAAGCGGATAGCTGTCGGTTACAGAAGCGGCAGTGCGTCCAAGGCACTTGCGCTGGCTGTGATGTCCGGCGTTTCATCGGCGGGTGCGGAGGTATGGGACATTGGCGAATGTACTGCGGAGATCACGGCATTTGCGGTAAGAAAAGCAGGTCTGTCCGCAGGCATATTCGCTGATGCGGGAGTCACTGCAAGGCTCGTTCTCATGTCCTCCGACGGTCTGCCGCTCAGACGTGCCGAAGAACGCATGACTGAAGCAGGCATAAACCTCGGCGAATATCCGAAGGCAGGCTTCCCGCATTTCGGCGGTTTTAAAAGCTTCTCGGATATCTCGCAGCTGTATCGCAGTGAGATATCCGCACTTTGTCCTTTCACGCTGAACAGCATCTCCGCAGCCGCAGCATCGTCCGACGGATCACTTCTGCGTCTTGCAAATGAAATGCTCTCGCCGATATGCGGAAAATCGGAAAAGAATATCATGTTCACGCTATCCGCTGACGGTCACAAGGCATCGGCATACACAGAAGAAAGCGGATATGTATTCCATGAACGGCTTATACTCATCGCCTGCATGAAAGCATTTTCCGAGGGAAGAAAAGTCGCTCTGCCATGCGAATTTCCACGTGCCGCCGACACGCTCGCAGAACGGTACGGAAGAAAGATCTATCGTTACAACTGCTGTTCCGAGGATCTTTCCGACAGTGAAGCAAGGCTTGCCGCCGCAGAATTTACCGAAGCCCGTGACAGCATTGCGCTCATGCTTTCCGTCCTCGACTATATAGGAAGGAACGGTCTGACGCTTAAACAAGCCGTATCGCAGCTGCCCGAATTTTCCGCTGTCACACGCTTTATCCCGCTTGACCGCTCATCGGCAAAGCTTTCGGGATTTACCGACACACGCAGCGAACCTGCCGAGGGAATAATGCTCGATGACAAAAATTCACGCATATTCATACGTCCCGTGAAAACAGGAAAGGGTCTTATGATGTATGTTGAGAGCATGTCAATGGAAGCCGCCGAGGAGCTTTGCGATATATATTCCGACAAGCTTATGAAATAAATTTCATTTGCACTCTGTGCTTGTATCTGCTGGCACTCACACTTTGAGAGCACTAAAATTCATCTAATTTTCACAGAAAAACTATTGTATTTTCACAATAGGGGTGTATATTAATAATCACAGAAAGAGAAAAGGAGTGATACCGATGGAACGGTATGATAAGCTATCACAAAAAGAAAGAGAAAATAATTTGATGCGGTGATAAGTTCACCGAATTCCAAGGAGGAATAATTATGACAGCTTTAACACCTTTTGAAAGAAACTTCAACGTATTCGATCCCTTCAAGAACTTTGATTCATTCTTCGCAGGCAAGCCTTTTGCAGGCATTAAAACAGATATCAAGGATAACGGAGATGCTTATGAGCTTTCCGCTGAGCTTCCCGGATTCAATAAAGAGGATATCAAGATCGACATCGACGGCGATATGCTGACGATCTCCGCTGAGCATTCCGATTCGTCCGAGGAAAAGGGCGAGGATAACAAGTATATCCGCAGGGAGCGTTCCTACGGCTCATTCAGCAGGAGCTTTGATATATCCGCTGTAAATGCAGATGCAGTTTCCGCTAAATACGAGAACGGTGTACTTACTCTCGATATGCCTAAAAAGTCACCCGAAGCACCCACAGCCAAGAGACTTGAGATCCAGTGATCGCTGTGGCATTTGCCAAGAGAAAATTCACTGCTCCAAAGTGTGATTGATATATAAATTTCGGCACCGCACATCAGTTTGTGCGGTGCCGTTTTTTGTATTATGCCGTAAATGTAATATGTGAACCCTCCGGGGTCTTTGTTACCGTTATCTTTCCCGAAATGATCTCACGCATCGCCTCAACGTGGGATATTATGCCGATAAGCCGCTTACCTCCGCTTATGTCACGCAGTATCTTGACCGAATTAACAAGCGAATTTCCGTCAAGCGAACCGAATCCCTCATCAACAAACATCGCCTCTGTTCCTGCACCGCCGCTTCTCATGCGAGCGACCGATGAAAGTGCCTGCGAAAGTGCCAGCGAAATAAGAAATTTTTCTCCGCCCGAAAGATTTTGCACGGGATAGATGCCCTCAGCCGTTTCAACATTCAGGTCAAGACCGCTCTTGCTTTTCTCCGAAACTCCATCGGATATCACGGAAAGACGGAACTTTCCGCCCATGCAGTCCGCCATTATCCTGTTGGCTTCATCTGCGATAAGCACCAGCATTACGCCCATCGCATAGCGGTTGAACGACATTCCCCTCGAGCCTCTCATAAGCTCCGCAAACTCGTGCAGACGCTCTGCGGACTCTGCCTTTTCTCCGAATTCTCCCGCCTTTTCGGAGTATTTTCTCCGCACACCGCAAAGCCTTTTCAGCGTGATATCGGCAGCCGTTTTGTTTTTCACAGTTTCGGAATATGCCGCTTTTTTCTCGGATAATTCCTCCTTCATTCGGAATATCTCACCTTCATCGGGGCGGACAGTTCCATTCAGGGCAATATCCAGCGATGATATTTTTTCCGTGATAACAGCCGATCTCCGTGCAAATTCCGCAGCAGCAGCCGTTATCTCCGACAGCTCAGCCGCAGGGATAAGCGCAGCCTTTGCCTCTGACATATCAGCAAATCCATTCTCTGCAACAGCATTTTTCAGATCTGTATCCACAGCTGCAAGCGCATTTTCAGATGCCAGACATTCCTTTTCGCAGTGTTCATAATTTGCCTTCGCCGCAGCCGATCGTGTCCTTGCTGCCTGCTTTTCAGCCGTTATCCTTGACTTTTCGGAATCAAGCTCCGAACGTTCACGCCGCAGCTTTTCGGCTGATCTTATGATATCATCATCGCTCATTCCGCAAAGCTCCGATTCCAGCATTTCGGAAACTGCTGTCAGCGAAAGCACATCGCTTTTCGCCTTTGCAAGCTTTTCTTCATGCTCCGCACAAATATTTCTGCCGTTTTCGATACGCTTTGCAAGCACATTTTTCTCATCATTAAGCTCAGCGATCCTTTGGACATTTTCCGAAAGACGCACATTTTCTTTTCTGAGAGCATCCGCCTTTTCAGCTGAATATCCATACCCGGAATATTTTTTCATAAGCTCGGAGATCTCTGAATTTTCCTCGGTTATCCGCCTGTTGAGCGATGAAAGCTCTGCCGTTATCTTCGCATAACGGGCCGACTTTTCATCATATTTTTTCTGTAACCGCTCCAGCTCTTCCCTGCTTATGCTGTGTTCGGGCTTTTCCGCAGATGACGGGTGATGCACGCTTCCGCAGACGGGACCGCCAGCCTGTATGCCATCTCAGAATAAAAATCCGCCCTCGCCCTTTCGAGGATATCAAGCGACTTCCGCTCTTCGTCTGCATACAAAGCGGACGTTTCCGTCATCTCCGCAGCTTTTTTTCCGTCGGATATGCTGATATCCTGCCTGCGCGATATCTCATCGGCAAGACGTTCAGCCTCCTCCGCCTTTTTAAGTTCGGCAGATATTACAGGAAGCTTTTCATTTATCTCAGTCTGCATTTCACTGATGCAATGCGAAATATCATCACACTTCTCCGTAAATCCTGCAAGCACAGCCGAATACTTTTCCAGCTCGTCCTCCAGCTTTTTTCGCTCATTTTCCGCAGCCGAAAGCCGCTTACGGTTATCCTTGTATTTTTCGGCAGATGCCCTGAGTTTTTCCGTTCGCTCGGACATCGCAATGCACTCCGCAAGCCGTCTTTCTATCTCAGGAAGATGTTCAGCGTCAGCATTTGCATCGGCTTCGCTTTTCTCGGCATCATCACATTCCGACTTGGCCTTCAGACGATCGTTTCTGCGTTCCTCGGCAGCTCTGACCGCATTTTCATAAGCAGCCGCAAACGGCATAACAGCCGCCGCTTTTGCGTGCAGCTCCGCACGCCTCCGATCATTTTCTATAGTTTCTTTCTGCGCATCAAGCCCGGAAAATTCAGCCTTTGCCTTATCATATTCCGAATATTTTTCGGATAATCTGCTTTGAGCGTCAAACTTCTTCTGTGCTTCCGCCGCCGCTTTCTCTGCCTCTGAAAGTTCCCTTTCCAGCCGATCGGCAGCCGCTGATGCCTCAGCAAGAAGACCGTCAAGCTCGTCAGCCGATCCGCAGTTTTCACTGTCAAGTATCGCTTTCATTTCCGTCCTTGCGTCCCTGACCTCGGCAAGTGCTTCATTTGAACGTTCGACCAGCTTGTCCGCAACATCACGATATATCCTGTCGCCGAATATTTTAGTGAGTATCTCCTCCTTCTGCGATGAATCACAGGTGAGAAAAGCCTCGAATTTTCCCTGCGGAAGCACTGTCATTCTGCGAAATTCCTCGGCATTCAGCCCTATAACATTCTCCGCCGCCTTTGTGACATTCGTTGCTGTGAAGCGCTCTATAAGCGGGATATATCCGCTCTTTTCATCGGAATACACATAACATTCCGCAAATATATCCAGCTTATCCTTTGACCGCTTTTTCGGCGACATTCCGCGCCTGAATTTATAGCGTTTTCCATTAGCATCAAAGATAAATTCCGTGACTGTTTCACCCTCGGCAGATACATTCCTGACCTGCTGACGGTCGCCGCCGCTCGTCACACCGAAAAGCGCATATGTCATCGCATCGAGAACGGCGGTCTTTCCCGAACCCGTCTCGCCGCATATAAGAAATATCCCCTTGTCCGCAAATCGTGAAAAATCTATTTTCTGAGCCTTGCGGTAGGATTCAAAGCCCTCAAAGCTGAGTTCTATCGGAAGCATCACTCGCCCTCCTTTATGACTTCACGCACTGCGTCCGCAAACCACCTGCGCTGTTCGTCGTTCATTTCACTGCCTGTCCTGTCTGAGACATACATATCAGCAAGCTTCTCGGGCGACATCTCCGAAAGCTCACGGGACGATATCTTCGCCTGCGCAGCCGCCCTTACAGCTGCCCCCTCAAACTGCAGAAGATTGGGATATATCTCCTTCAGCGGACGGTAAACTGACGCTCCCGCAAACCTGTCCGTCACGATTATCTTAATGAGATCGTCCTTTTTCTCATCATTTTCGGCAGCCTTAATTATCTCGTCAAATGTCCCCTTTATTACCCTGAGGGGAATTATGTCCGGCACGGGAACAAGCGATATTTCTCCGCTTTCTGTGTCATAGACCGTGAAGCTTTTTTCCTGCTCAGCCTCGGAAAATGAATACTTGAACGGCGTTCCGCTGTATCTTATGAGATTGTCCGCCTTTACAGTCTGCGGACGGTGAATATGCCCCAGAGCAACATAATCGAAATCCAAAAAAGCGGAAACAGGTACGGCATTTTCTCCGCCGACAGCCGCCGCCCTTGCGGAAATGTCACTCTCGCACGTCTCGCCGCCTGCCGCAAAGCAATGCGAAACAAGTATGTTTTTCCTTGACCTGTCCATTTTTTCACGCACCCTGTCAAGCGTCTTCTTCATCGCATCGCCGTCACTGAGATGTTCGCCGACACTTCCGCTTTCAAAAAACGGCAGCGGATAAATGTCCGCATTCTCTATTGAAACGGGTGTGATATCCTCGGAATATCCGCCGAAAAGATAAAGTCCGCTGCTTTTTACAAGCTCCGAACACGCCGATATTCTCGCCCCGCTGTCATGATTTCCCGATATTACTATCGTCGGGACTTTACATTCCGTGCAAAGCTTTGTCAGCAGCCTGTCATAAAGCGTGTAAGCCTCAGCACTTCCCTGTGCGCGGTTGAAAACATCGCCCGCAATAATAACACAGCCGATGTTCTCACGCTTTACCGTTTCCGCCATGATATCGGGCAGTGCCTGCTGATATCCGATAAAATTTATTCCGTTCAGAGTTATTCCAAGATGCAGGTCTGACGTGTGAAGAATTTTCATACTGTCTCCTTTCAATATAAAAACAGGCCGCCGAAAAGACGCACGGCAGCCTGAAAAATTGCATTAGAAATCTCTTTTTATCGTTCTCGGCAGGAACGGCTTGATAGCTTCAAGCGTTTTCTCGCTGGGAGAAAAAATGATCCTTGTCTCGCCGAGCTTTGAATGTGTGAAATCCGCATAGAAGTCGTGTCCCGAGCCATCGGAGGCCTTTACTGTTGTGATGCTGCCTGATGTCTGAGGCGCATTTTCAAGCCGTCCGAACGATGTGAAATTCTTCACGCTTGCCGAAACAAGACGTGTTCTCTTGCGCTTTCCGACGATCTTGTCTATGTCGATATCGCCGTTTGTGACTATGTACTCATATTCGCAGTAAATACCCGTCAGCAGATAATATGCGCCGTAAACAACACCAAATCCGACAAATGCCGCAAAAATAGGCAGGAAAAACAGGAAGCACAGAATAACGATAACCGCAGCACCTGCAATTATCAGCACCTTTTTAGCCATATCCTTTCCGTCGGGTGACTTTACTATCAGCTGTTCAACGTAAACGTCCATATTTTTAATATCCTCTCGATCTCATAAAATAAGTGTAATATATATTATACCACATCTCAAATGAAATTTCAATGATAAATTGCTGTTTATTTAAAGAAAAAATCCGCCGCACATTTTTAATGCACAGCGGAAAAAATATCAGATGATTTTTGCGTTCTTGTGTACGCCCGTTATCGAGAATATCACCCATTCCGCAATATTCACGGCATGGTCGCCTATTCGCTCGAAATATTTTGCGATCATCAGCATATCTATCGCCTGCTCGCCGACACGCTTGCCGCTTTCACGGCTGTCGGCAGCCATATCTATAAGCTCATCGCGTATCTTCACAAACAGCTCATCAACATGATCGTCCTCGGCAATAACAGCATTCGCAAGCTCCTCATCATTATTGACATAAGCGTTGATGCTGTCCGTTACCATCTTGATAGTAGCCTTTGCCATCTGCGGGATAAGCTCATTTTCGGCATCTCCCATTTTGATAGTCAGATCGGAAATATCCGCCGACTGATCGCCGATGCGCTCAAGATCGGTTATCATTTTGAGTGCCGTTGAAACTCTTCTCAGATCTTTTGCGACAGGCTGCTGCCGGAGAAGGAGTTTTAAGCAGAGATGCTCGATCTTCTTTTCCATATCGTCGATTGCTTCATCATATGCCATCATCTGTCGGGCAAGCTCCATGTCATGCTTTATCAGTGCTTCAGCGGAACGAGCGATAGCGGTTTCGACAAGTCCCGCCATTTTTATCATTTCCATGTTCAGCTCTTTAAGCTGTTCGTCGAACATTTTTCTCATGGTGATCCTCCTTTTTATCCGAAACGTCCTGTGATATAATCTTCGGTGCGCTTGTCGGACGGCATTGAGAAAAGCTTCTCCGTTTCGTCGAATTCAACTATCTCGCCGTGGAGGAAAAATGCAGTCTTATCGGAAATTCTTGTTGCCTGCTGCATATTGTGCGTTACGATAACGATCGTGTATTTATCCTTGATCTCGCAGCAAAGTTCTTCTATCTTCATCGTCGAGATAGGATCGAGAGCGGAGGTCGGTTCGTCCATGAGAATTACCTCGGGCTTTACCGCAAGCGCTCTTGCGATGCAGAGTCTCTGCTGCTGACCGCCCGATAATCCGAGTGCGGAACGCTTCAAACGGTCGCTTACTTCATTCCAGATAGAAGCCTGCTTCAGGCTCTCCTCAACGATATCATCGAGGTCGCTTTTTTTGCGTATACCATGAGTTCTCGGGCCGTATGCGATGTTGTCATAGATAGACATCGGAAAAGGATTTGGCTTCTGAAAAACCATTCCGACATTTTTTCTGAGATATGTGATCTCCATGTCATTGTAAATATCAACGCCGTCAAGCAGCACGGAGCCTGTTATGCGGCAGCCCTCAACAAGGTCGTTCATACGGTTCAGGGATTTCAGGAGAGTTGATTTTCCGCAGCCTGAAGGGCCAATGAATGCGGTTATCTCATTCGGTGCTATGTCGATGTTCACATTTTTCAGCGCATGAAATTCTGTATAATAAAGGTCAAGTCCGCTGACGGATATTTTCGGTTTCATTTCAGAAGATAATTTTTCTTCGGTCATATCAAAAATCCTTTCAGATCATATCTTGTTTTTATCAAGCTTCTTGGCAATAAATGATGCCAGCGCATTGAGCGCAAAAACGGTTATCAGAAGTATAACAGCCGTTGCCGCAGCATCGTTTGTGTGAATGCCCTCTCTGGACAGCTGATACATGTGTATCGACAGCGTTCTTCCCGATGAAAATACGCTTTTGGGGAGCTGTGCTACTGTTCCCGCTGTGTACATAAGTGCGGCTGTTTCGCCGATTATTCTTCCTATCGCAAGGATTATTCCTGCGAGGATCCCGTTTCCTGCGGACGGGAGAACTATTCTGAAAACTGTTCTGAGCTTTCCTGCACCAAGTCCGTAGCTGCCCTCACGATAGCTGTCGGGGACGGATTTCAGCGCTTCCTCCGTCGAACGCATTATCAGCGGGAGGATCATTATCGAAACCGTAAAGCAGCCTGCAAGCAGCGAATATCCCCATTTAAGAGATGTAACAAAGCAGAGCATTCCGAAAAGTCCGTAAACGATGGACGGGATACCCTGAAGAGTTTCTGCGGTAAGCCTTACGAGCTTTACTATCTTATTGCCCTTTTTCGCATATTCGATAAGATAGATCGAACAGAAAACTCCGAGAGGTGCGGCGATAAGCAGCGATATTCCGACCATTTCGATCGTAGTGATTATCGCAGGCATCATAGAAACGTTGTCCGTCGTATAATTCCATGCGAAAAGAGAAGGCTTGAGGTTCGGTATTCCCGTTATCAGGACATATCCGACAACTGCGATGAACACTGCCGCCGTCAGAGCTGCAGCGACCCACACAAGCAGCATGAACAGAAAGGACAGCGGATGCGCCTTGTAGGTTTTTATATCAAATTTAAATCCTGTCATTGTCATTTTGTTTTTTCCTCCCTGACTTTAGGCTTCTTGTTTGTCAGGACGCTGAAGCAGAGGTTCAGGATAAGGATAAATCCGAAAAGAACCACTGCTGTGCCGACAAGCGCATCATAGTGAAGACCTGCGGCATCGCCCATTTCAGTAACGACATTTGCTGTCAGGGTACGCACGCCTGCGAAAAGTCCCTTAGGCATTCTCGCCTGATTTCCTGCGACCATGATAACAGCCATTGTCTCGCCGATCGCTCTGCCTATTCCGAGGATAACGCCTGCGAGTATGCCTGAACGTGCGGCGGGAAATACAACTGTCGATACAGCACGCTCATGCGTTGCGCCGAGTGCCGCTGCTCCCTCGTAATACTGCTCGGGAACGGATTCTATCGCTGTTTCCGCAAGTCCGATTATTGTAGGAAGTATCATCATTCCGAGGAGGACGGACGCTGTGAATATCGAGTTTCCGTCACCGCCTGCGATCTTTCTTACGATAGGGATAATAACGACCATTCCGAAAAGTCCGTAAACGATCGAAGGTATTCCCGCGAGCAGATTTATCATCGGCTTCATTATCTTATAAAGCTTTGCGGGGCAGAATCTTGCCATGAATACAGCAGTAAGCAGACCTATCGGTACGCCTATAGCTATCGCTCCGCCCGTTACGTAGATACTGCCGAGTATCATCGGGAAAATACCGTACTGTGCGGGTACGTTATACGGCTTCCACTGCTTGCCGAAGATAAAATTCAGAGGCCCGATCTCGGCTATCGCAGGGATTCCTCCCGCAAAAATATAAATGCATATGATAACAACAGCAAGTATTGAAATGCATGCGCAGAGAAGAAACAGTATCTCTGCACCCTTTTCAATTATCCTGCGGCTTTTTCCCGACATCATGGGAACACTGTTTTCTGAATTATCTTTTGTTCTGACTAAGCTTTCCGTACCCACCAAACAGCTCATTCCTTTCGTTTGCAGTTTGCCGCCGTATCGTAAATCTGACGGTACGGCGGCATTGATTTATTTAGGATTTAAGGAGAATTAACTATGAGATTTTTGAGAATTTCTTATATTATTTAACTTCGGACCAGTCTGTGATCTCGCCTACATAGATCTGCTTGATCTGCTCGGAGGAGATGTCCTCAATGGGGTTAGCATTGTTTACGATAACTGCGATGCCGTCCATTGCGATAACAGTCGGTGTAAGCTCAGCCTTTTCCTCGTCCTTCAGCTCTCTGGATGCCATGCCGATATCAACTGTGCCGTCGATAGCAGCCTTCATGCCGGAAGAGGAATCTGTTGTCTGGATCTCTACCTTAGCGTTTGTGTTTACTGCCTTGTAAGCTTCTGCAAGCTTTTCCATTACAGGAGATACGGAGGATGAACCGCCTACAACTACTGTACCCTCAGCGTTGTTTGATGTGAATGCTGCGGCAGCAGTGTCTACGGGGATATACTTGTTGTCGTTGATGATCTGCTGACCCTCAGCGCTCATGATGTAGTTGATGAAATCCTGTGCGACTTCGGAAACATCACCCTTTGTTGCGATATTGAAAGGTCTTGAAACCTTGTATGTGCCTGCGATAACATTATCAACTGTTGCCTCTGTTCCATCGACCTTTACAGCCTTTACTGTATTGTCGAGAGATCCGAGGGAGATGTAGCCGATGCCGCCCTCGTTGCCTGCTACCTGAGTCATAACAACATTTGTGCTGTTTGCGATAAGAGCTTCATCTGTTGTGCGGTCGTTCTTGTTGCCTTCAGCGTCCTTTTCTTCGATACCCATCAGTTCGATGAATGCGCCTCTTGTTCCCGAACCGCCTTCTCTTGATACAACTGCGATAGCACCCGACATTGAAGTGTCTGTGCCTGCTGCATCTGCTGCGGTTGTGTCAGCAGAGTTTGTGTCAGCTGCTGCGGTATTTGCATCAGCCGATGATGCTGTTGTTTCACTGCTGCCTGATGTGCTTCCGCAGCCTGCGAGCGAGAGGCTTGCGATAATTGCGGCAGAAACCGCAAGTATCCTTGACTTGATTGACTTATTCATATATTTCTTCCTTTCGTGGATACCGCTTCATATTCCCGATATCCGATTAACATAATTGCCGAATTCCTTTCGACTGTCATATATGATAAACCTGCTTAGTAAAGTCCGAATGCTTTGTTATGTAAAATCGCCGTAAAAACAAAATGCGCCGGTCGGGACACAAATGTGCGCAGCATTCCGTCCCCGAGAGCGGACTTTGCCGCATATCACGGCAAAACCTGCTTTCAAAAAGCAATGCTGCGCACATATGAAAAGTAAAATATCCAAAATAAAAAAAGCGGACCATAAACCGATCCGCTTTCGATATAAAATCATTTCGCCGAAACGATAACTCCGCCGCCGAAAACATAGTCGCCGTCATAGATTACCGCCGCCTGTCCCGCTGCGGGCGCACGCTGCGGCTCATCGAACACGAGGCGCAGACCGCACTCATCGGGATATACCGTGACAGGTGCTGCTTTCTGCGAATATCTGAGCTTCGCCGTACCCCTGAACGGTTCGTTCAGCTCGGGGACGGAGATCAGATTTACGTCACGCACGAGGATCTCTGTTTTCATCAGATCCTTGTTTTCTCCGAGGATAACGGTATTTTCCGCCGCATTTTTTCCGCAGACAAACACCGGCTTTCCAAAGGTCACGCCAAGTCCCCTGCGCTGACCGACTGTGTAAAATATCTGATTTTTATGCGTTCCCACGACATTTCCGTTCACGTCCGTAAAATTTCCGCTTTCAAATGTTTTCCCCGTGAAATGCTCGATGAATTTTCCGTAATCGCCGTCGGGAACGAAGCATATATCCTGACTGTCAGGCTTTTTCGCATTGATAAGCCCCGCATTTTCGGCGATCTCTCTTGCCTGCGCTTTTGTCATATCGCCAAGAGGAAAAACAGTTTTCGACAGCTGATCCTGCGTCAGACCGTACAGCACATAGGTCTGATCCTTGCTCTCATCGGCCGCACGCTTCAGAAGCCAGCGTCCCTTTTCCCCGCTGTATTCAATCCTTGCGTAATGTCCTGTTGCAACGCCGTCAAAGCCCAGTTCTTCGGCTCTTCTGAGCATTTTTCCAAACTTTATATGCTTGTTGCACTCGATGCATGGATTGGGAGTTTCGCCGTTCATGTAGCTGTCGCAGAAGCTCTGCATCACGTCACGGCGGAAATCATCGCCGAAATTGAACACATAATGCTCGATACCCACACGATATGCGGCACTCCTTGCGTCCTCGACATCTTTGAGCGAACAGCAGGTCTTTCCCTTGTGATCGTCGGAAAGATCGGCATTGTCGTAAAGCCTTAGCGTCACGCCCGCAACTTCGTATCCCGCATTTTTCAGAATGACCGCAGCCGCCGAGCTGTCAACCCCTCCGCTCATTCCCAAAAGGATCTTTTTCATCAAAAACGTTCTCCTCTCTGCCGAGATCTGCTGTATAGTCGGCAAATCCCGCAATTTTCCGAAAGTCATCTCCCGCCGATTCGTCAAACACGCCTGTCACCATAAATCCTGCTTTTTTTGCACATTCCGCACCATGCAGTGCATCTTCAAAAACCATTATTTCATCGGGAGAAAGCTCCATCCGATGGGCGCATTCATTATATATGTCAGGAAACTCCTTGCCTTTTCCCACCTCATCGCAGGTCAGCACGAACATCATGTCATCAAATATCCCAAGACGTTTCAGCGCGCCCTTTGCAAGTTCAAGCTTGTTGGACGTTGCCGCACACATTTTCACATTCCGCTTTTTCAGCTCGGCTATCAGCCTCGGAACGCCCCTTTTCATCGGAACATCATTCATATATTTTTCCCCGACAATATCGGATATCCTCTGCATTACGGCTTCAAGGGACATATCTATCCCATAGTCGTCGATAAAAAGCTGCGCCGCAGAAACAAAGTGCATCGACTTCATTTTTTCCGCAAGCGCACAGTCATATTCAATGCCGTGTTCGCCGAGGAATATCTTATCCGCCTCGCTCCATACGGGTATCGAATCGAGAAGCGTTCCGTCAAGATCAAATATTGCGCCTTTGAATTCAGGTATGTACATAGCGATCTCCTCAGAATATAAAGCGGCTGCCCGAATAAGACAATATATCCGAGCAGCCGCATGATTATTACTTGGATTTGAGTGCGGTTATCTTTGTCGTGAAATCAATTCCGCAGGGACGAATCTCTCTGGAAGCAAGTCCGTAAACATCGCTTGTGATAGAGGAGATAGCTGCGAAATGCTTGAAGATAGGAGTTTCTGCCTTGAGGTCTGCAAGGCTCTTGAGAGAAGTTCCGTAAGGAAGCTTAGCCTTATCCTTTGCAGCAGCAAGTATCTCTGCACCCTTGTCATTGAGTGCAAGGATCCTTCCGAAAGGAGGTGCCGATTCAAGCTCTTTTCTCTTCAGACCGAGCATTGCGCAGAGAAGAATTCTTCTTACTCTGGACTCGGGATAACGCTTTGTCTTGATGCCGTTTATAAGATCTTCCATAGAAAGTGCAACTCTGCCGACCTGGAATATTCTGTTTGCAAGTCCCTCGTCAACATCTGCAAGCTGAGCAAGATCCTGAGGAGAAATAGTTCTCATTCTGTACAGCATCTCACGCTCAAAGTTATCGAAATAGCAGAGCAGTTCCTTATCTCTGTATTCCTCGATAGCCTCAGCCGTTTCCTTAGGAACGTATGCGGAGATATCCTCCTCGTCCTCGATCATTCTGCGTATCTCAGATGCACTTGCGAACTTTTCGCCGCTCTTTTCGGGACTGTCATGCTCAACGGTTCTCTTGATCGTGAATGCTTCCATATCAAAGTTAGATGCCTTTATAGCCTTGAGATATTCGATAGCAAGGATATTGTTCGGAGAATCGAACAGCTCGCCTACCATCGGACCGTACTCCTGCATAACAAGCTTCTGGATAGCCGAAGGATATGACTCTCCGCTTTCAAGCAGAGGCTTAACCTTCTCGGGAGTGTTTACCTTTGTAACAGCCTCGGCAGCGTTTTTCAGCAGCTCGATATCGCCGCATTCGCTTCCGAACGAGATGCCGTCAACAACGCCCAGCGCACCCATCAGGATAACAGATGCTCTTGCAAACACCTCAGCATTTGTAAGGCTGTAAGGAACAGGCAGCTCGACAACAAGATCAACGCCGTTCCTGACAGCGATCTCAGCTCTCCTGAATTTATCAATGATCGCAACGTCGCCTCTCTGAACGTAGTTGCCGCTCATTACCGCAACTATATGATCTGCGCCTGTCTGTTTCTTTGTTTCTTCTATCTGATAAACATGTCCGTTATGGAACGGATTATATTCGCAGACGATTCCGTATGTTTTCATTTTTTATCCTCCTGTTTGATCTTTTGTTCCGTATTACAGATAATAATTCATTATAACATGCTTTTCTGAAAAAAGCAATAAGATTTTATTATTTACTTTAATTTATGCATATCATACCTTTTTATAGACACGCACATAGTCAACGACCATATCCTTCGGGAGCGCGCTTTCGTCAAGTTCGCCTGCCCATGTTCCCGTTTCAACACTGACTTTCAGATACAGCGGATTTTCGCATATCCCACCGCCCTTTGAGCGCCATGTTTCCTTGCCGTCTATATAGTATATGTACATATCCTCGGTCCATTCCAGCCCGAATGTATGAAAGCCGTCATAAACTCCAGGGAAACTGACCTTTTTTCCGGCGGATTTATGATGAACGCCGTAGCCGTCCCAGTTGAGCGTCTGATTAATGGCATCCTGCGGATAGTAAGGCGACTCCATTATGTCGATCTCCGTGCCGTCCCTGCCGCCGCTGCCTATTCCCATAACGCTGTCGCCCATCAGCCAGAATGCGCACCATGCGCCCTTTATCTGCGGGAGCGTGCAGCGTATCTCGTAATATCCGTAAGCCTGCTCGAACTTGTCCTTTGAGCGTATCGCACCTGAGATCGTTCTTCCGTCCTCGTCCTTGGAAACGGCAAAATGCGCACAGCCGTTTCCGTCAAGCGATGTCATGCTGTCGTCCCACCAGTCGCCTGCGTCCTGTCTTTGCTGTTCGGGAGCATAGGACCATTTTGTGAGATCAAGCTCTGTTCCGTCAAAATCGTCAGAAAAAGTCAGCTCATATGTATTGCCGCCGACCTTTATCGTGTCAGCATTTTCAGCCGTATTTACTGCCGATGAAAATGTCATTATGACTGCCGAAACAGCCGCAATTACCACTTTATTCATGATGCATCACCTTATTATGATACCGCCGTAAATGCCGGGAATGACATTTGCGGCGGATATTCAAAATCACACGCTCGACTTCATCAGAAGCTCCTGCTTCTTGTCCCAGAGCTTTTTCGAAAGATCGACATAATATCCGTGAGGATTTTCAAATCTCTTTACCTCGTCCCAGATAGTGTCAAGCTGAGCCTTGCAGTAATCCTTTATCTCAGCGACTGACGGGGATTCATAAACACGCTTGCCTTTTTGGTAAAGCTGTACCTGAAGCTTTTTCGCAGTGAAATTAACGACAGTTTTTCTCTTGTATGTGAATTCGGGATCGAACAGCTCATACGGCTCGCCCGATACTATCTCCTCATCTGCGCAGGTTATAACGTCCGCAACAGCCATTCCCGAGAAATTGTCATACAATCTCCAAAGGGTCTTGAAATCAGGGTTTGTGATCTTTGAGGTATTTTCGGAAAGCTTTATCTTCGGGATTATCTTTCCGTCCTCCTCAACTGCCGAAAGCTTGTAAACACCGCCGAATACAGGCTCTGAACGTGATGTTATAAGCCGCTCGCCGACACCGAAGCTGTCGATCTTAGCACCCTGACGGAGTATATCCTTTATAATGTATTCATCAAGCGAGTTGGACGCAACTATCTTTACATTTTTGAAGCCCTCAGCGTCCAGCATCTTTCTTGCATGCTTTGACAGATATGTGATGTCGCCGCTGTCTATGCGTATTCCCTTAGGCTCATATCCTGCTGCACGCATCTCCTTGAATACAGTAATAGCATTAGGCACGCCCGAACGCAGAACGCTGTAAGTATCGACAAGCAGCGTGGTATCCTCGGGATATGCCTTTGCATATGCCCTGAAAGCATCAAGCTCGGTCGGGAACATCTGAATCCAGCTGTGAGCCATTGTTCCGAGTGCGGGTATGCCGTCATCACGCTCGCAGACAGTGCAGGCTGTTCCCGCACAGCCGCCTATGAATGCCGCCCTTGCGCCGAGGATAGCTCCGTCATATCCCTGAGCACGCCTTGAACCGAACTCCATTACAGGTCTGCCCTCAGCGGCACGGACAATACGGTTCGCCTTGGTCGCAATAAGGCTCTGATGATTTATCGACAGCAGCACCATGGTTTCAATAAACTGTGCCTGCGCCGCCGGTCCCCTTACCGTCACAAGCGGCTCATGCGGGAAGATAGGCGTTCCCTCGGGTATCGCCCACACATCGCATTCAAATTTGAAGTTTCGGAGGTAATCAAGAAATCCCTCGGAAAAACAGTTTTTAGATCTCAGGAACTTAATGTCACGCTCTGTGAATTTCAGTCCGTCAAGATAGCTTATAAGCTGCTCAACCCCTGCCATTACCGCAAATCCGCCGTTATCGGGAACTGTGCGGAAGAACATATCAAAATAGGATATCTTGTCAGCAATTCCGTTCTGATAATATCCGTTCGCCATAGTCAGCTCGTAGAAATCCGCAAGCAGCGTAAGATTTCTTACATTTTCATCTGTATGCTTCATTTTATATCAATCCTTTGTGTTAATATGTGATACGAATTCAATGCCGCTGTCCGACATGATCTTGTATGCCGAAAGATTCATGAAATCAGCATTGTGATTATCTGCGCCGTAGGTGTCAACGCAGTCAAGCGGAATAATTATCCTCGATGTGCGGTTGTTCATGTTGAACCACGCCTTCATCGACAGACAGAACTGCAGAACGCATATGTCCGTGCAGTCGCCGCATACAACAAACGTGTTTGTCTGCGGATTTTTGCAGAGTGCCTCCTGCCATTCCCTTTCGAGAAATCCGTTAGTTGAGTTTTTCGGGATCATAATGTAATCCCCCGCCTTTTTCAGCTCGGGAACAAGCTCAGCCTCCGATGTTCCTTTAAGGCAGTGCGGCGGAAAGCTTGCAAATTCAGCGGAAGCATCGGTATGGCAGTCGCCGAAAGCAACAGCAGGCATGCCCTTTGCTGTAAATGTCTTCATAAGCTCGGCGATCGGGTTTACGATCGGCACATGCCATAGCGCCCTCTCTGACGAAGCCGTTTATCACATCAACGATAACAAGAACAGTATTTCCCTCGGGCAGCTCGGAAAATGCAAGCTCTCCGCACTTTTCCATTCCCGTAAGTATATTTCCGACTGTCTCGGGGCAGTTTTTCAGAAATTTTTCCCTATTTATCATGTTCATTTACAGCGCCTCCCATTAAATTATTAATCGTACAAACGCACAATATATATGTTTACATTATACAGCATATCTCACGAAATTTCAATAGCAAAAC
>USNJ01000016.1 GCA_900556055.1 uncultured Ruminococcus sp. | reverse complement strand
CGGCGTCAAGAAGATGGAAGAGATCAACGGCAAGAAGTTCGGCGATCTGGAAAACCCGCTGCTGGTTTCCGTTCGTTCCGGTGCGCGTGCATCCATGCCGGGTATGATGGACACCATCCTGAACCTGGGTCTGAACGACGACGTTGTAGCTGCTATGATCAAGGGCAACCCGGATCCGGCTTTCGAGCGCTTCGTATATGACTCTTACAGACGTTTCATCCAGATGTTCTCCGACGTTGTTATGGAAGTCGGCAAGAAGTACTTCGAGCAGCTCATCGACAAGATGAAGGAAGAAAAGGGCGTACATTACGATGTAGAGCTTACAGCTGCTGACCTCAAGACACTGGCTGAGCAGTTCAAGGCAGAGTACAAGAAGCAGCTCGGCGAGGACTTCCCGTCCGACCCCGTACAGCAGCTCAAGCTCGCTATCGAGGCTGTATTCCGTTCTTGGGACAACCCCCGTGCCAACGTTTACCGCCGTGACAATGATATCCCTTATTCCTGGGGTACTGCTGTTAACGTAATGCCTATGGTATTCGGTAACCTGAACGACAACTCCGGTACAGGCGTTGCATTCACAAGAGATCCTGCTACAGGTGAGAAGAAGCTGATGGGTGAGTTCCTGACTAACGCTCAGGGCGAGGACGTTGTTGCAGGCGTTCGTACTCCTATGCCTATCGCTCAGATGGCTGAAAAGTTCCCCGAGGCTTATGCTGACTTCATCAAGGTTTGCGATATCCTCGAGAACCACTACCACGACATGCAGGACATGGAGTTCACCGTTGAGAACGGCAAGCTCTACATGCTCCAGTGCCGTAACGGTAAGAGAACTGCTCAGGCTGCTCTCAAGATCGCTTGCGACCTCGTAGACGAACACCATAAGACAGAGCAGGAAGCTGTTGCAATGATCGATCCCCGTAACCTCGATACACTTCTCCATCCTCAGTTCGATGCTAAGGCTCTGAAGGCTGCTACACCTCTCGGAAAGGGCCTCGGCGCATCTCCCGGAGCTGCTTGCGGCAAGGTAGTATTTACTGCTGACGATGCTGAAGCTTGGCACAACAAGGGCGAAAAGGTTATCCTCGTTCGTCTTGAAACATCTCCTGAGGATATCACAGGCATGAAGGTTGCTCAGGGTATCCTTACAGTCCGCGGCGGTATGACATCTCACGCTGCTGTTGTTGCCCGTGGTATGGGTACATGCTGCGTATCCGGATGCGGCGACATCAAGATGGATGAAGAGAACAAGAAGTTCGAGCTTGGCGGAAAGACATTCCACGAGGGCGACTTCATCTCCATCGACGGTACAACAGGCAACATCTACGGTGAGATCATTCCTACTGTTGATGCTCAGATCGCCGGCGAGTTCGGCCGTGTAATGGCATGGGCTGACAAGTACAGAAAGCTCAAGGTAAGAACAAACGCTGATACTCCTGCTGACGCTAAGAAGGCTCGTGAGCTCGGCGCTGAAGGTATCGGCCTCTGCCGTACAGAGCACATGTTCTTTGAACCCTCCAGAATCGCAGCATTCCGTGAGATGATCTGCTCTGATACAGTTGAAGAAAGAGAAGCAGCTCTTGCTAAGATCGAACCTATGCAGCAGGCTGATTTCGAGGCACTCTACGAAGCACTCGAGGGCTGCCCTGTAACGATCAGATTCCTTGATCCTCCTCTGCACGAATTCGTTCCTACTGAGGAAGCTGACATTGAGGCTCTTGCTAAGGCTCAGGGCAAGTCCGTTGAGGCTATCAAGAACATCATTGCAGGTCTCCACGAGTTCAACCCGATGATGGGTCACCGCGGATGCCGTCTTGCTGTAACATATCCTGAGATCGCTAAGATGCAGACAAAGGCTGTTATCAAGGCTGCAATCAATGTTAAGAAGGCTCATCCCGACTGGAACGTTGAGCCTGAGATCATGATCCCTCTCGTAGGCGAAGTTAAGGAGCTTAAGTTCGTTAAGAATGTAGTTGTTGAGACAGCTGACGCTGAGATCGCTGCTGCTAACTCCGACCTCAAGTACGAAGTTGGTACAATGATCGAGATCCCCCGTGCAGCTCTTACAGCTGACGAGATCGCTAAGGAAGCTGACTTCTTCTGCTTCGGTACAAACGACCTGACTCAGATGACATTCGGCTTCTCCAGAGACGATGCAGGCAAGTTCCTCGGCGCATACTACGACAAGAAGATCTTCGAGAACGATCCTTTCGCTAAGCTCGATCAGGTCGGCGTAGGCAAGCTGATGGAAATGGCTATCAAGCTCGGCAAGCCCGTTAACCCCAAGCTCCACATCGGTATCTGCGGCGAGCACGGCGGCGATCCTACATCCGTAGAGTTCTGCCACAAGATCGGTCTGGATTATGTATCCTGCTCACCTTTCCGTGTGCCTATCGCTAGACTTGCTGCTGCTCAGGCTGCAATCGCTGAAATGAACAAGTAATTTTCGGTTACTTAATCATCAGTATATATTTCCGCCCCGTGTCTTATGATGCGGGGCGGTTTTTTATTTTGTGAAATGCTCATACAAACAATAAAAATAATTTTCAAAATAGGTTGAATTTATCCTATAACTGATTTATAATAAAGTTATGAAAGGAGAAATTCATTATGACAATAAACACAAACACGCTTGTTTCAATCACGGAAGCCAATCAGAATTTTTCCAAGGTGGCAAGGCTTGTTGACCAAAACGGCTCTGCTGTTATACTGAAAAATAATGTTCCTCGGTATATCGTGCTGGAGTTCTCGGAGGTTGAAAAAACACAGACGGCAGAAGATGAGGATATTGCGGATATTTCTCGGAGACTTATTGCCAAAAAACTTGAAGCATACAGGGAGCTTGCTAAATGATAAGACTTACAGTAAAGCAGGTAATATCACTTCATAGTTCATTGGTCGAGGCAACAGGATCGACATCTGCGGCGAAAACGCAAGGATCTACCGCCGCTCGGTATGACATCTCAGAGCAGAAAATGTCGGGCACAGCTCCGTATCCGATGTTATAATAAGATCACAGTCAGAGAGAGGGTGCAATGATGAACGGTTGGGCAGAGGGCATACAGAGTGCTGTTGATTATATCGAAGAAAATCTCACGGAAGAGCTTGATATCGGAGATATTGCGGCGAAGGCGTACGTTTCGCCGTTCCACTTCCAGAGAATATTCAGCGTGCTTTGCGGCATGACAGTCGGCGATTACATCCGATGCAGACGGCTGACGCTGGCGGCGCAGGAGCTTTCATCTTCGGACATAAAGGTGATAGATGCGGCTGTAAAGTACGGCTACGACTCGCCCGACAGCTTTGCAAGAGCGTTCACAAAATTTCATGGCATATCTCCGTCGGCTGCGAAGGAGAGGGGTGCAAGCCTTAAAGCGTTTGCGCCGCTCAGGATAAAACTGACATTGGAAGGCGGTAATTTTATGGAGTACAGAATTGTTGAAAAAGCGTCGTTTACGGTAATGGGAAAGTCAAGGAGCTTTAATTCGGACACTTCCTATCAGAAGATACCAAAGTTCTGGCAGGAGCATATTACATCGGGCGGAAACAGGAAGATCTGCGGACAGTTCGGCATATGTCTTGACGGCGACGGAAAGAATTTCGATTATCTTATCGCAGATATCTACAAGCCGTGGGAGGAGGTTCCCGAGGGCTGCATCACAAGGGTTATCCCCGAGGGTACATGGGCGGTGTTCCCGTGCAGAGGTGCGCTCCCGAAGGCGCTTCAGGACGTGAACACACAGATATGGTCCGAGTGGCTCCCGAACTGCCGTGACTATAAGCTCGGCGGAAACTATGACATCGAGATGTACACAAAGCCCGCAGAAGATCCCAAGGACAATTACTGCGAGATATGGGTGCCTGTTGTTAAAGCATAATATTTTTTGAGCGATACAATGTCAGCCGTGCATGAAAATGTGCGGCTGTTTTTTTATAAAATTTGCCAAGCAATATATTGTAAATCCGTAAAAAGTGTGTTATAATGATTTTAACTGCAATAATTTCAAAGGAGTGATCGCATGCTGCAGTTCGATAAGCTCGGAAAGGACCTGAAAAGCGTCCTGAAGATGCACAGCATGAAGATAAAAGCCCACAGCGGCGATGTATATGATATATCAGACGGGATAATTTCCTTTTCTGCCGATCTTTCGGCTTTCCGTGAACATGACTATTCCGAGGAGATGCTCGATGATGTCATAATGCGCAGGTACAAGATGGCGGAGGCGGAGTCAAGAATGGTGTCGTTCACGAACGGTCAGGCGTTCCTGAGGTTCGTGCTGACGGCTGCGGAAAATGTCACCCCGTCAATGGTAACGCTCGACTTTACGGATAACCTTAAAAAAGTAGCTGTCTATACCGCTGACGATCATGATTACAAGCTGATAAGCGGTGTTCAGCTGAAAAAGTGGGACGTTCCCAAGGAGGTCGCATTCTCGGCTGCGGATAAGAATATGTGCCGCATGATGGATAAATGCGAATTCAGGACAGTGAAGCTCCGTCCCGAGGTGAATGCCGTTGAGATAGAGCCTGTTTATCCCGAATTTATGGCATCTTTCATAGCCTGCGGGGATTTCCGTATGAAAATGTCGAAGCTCCTCGGAGATAAATTCATCGTGCTTGCGCCATCAGATGAATCGGTGATAGCTGTCGATAATCTTACCGAGGAATTTTACGGCGAGATAACGAAGATAGTTTCAAAGGAATACCGTGCGGCGGAAAAGCCGCTTACAACATCCGTACTTATTTTCGACCGCAGCGGCGTGACCGAGGCGAGAAATATCCACTGAAAGGAACATAGCCATGAGTAAGTCAAACAAAAAGAAAAAGAACTCCAAGCCGCAGCAGCCTGCCGCAAAGAAAGTGACGGAAAACACTGCCGCAAATCCTGCGAACGTTTATCAGCCAGTGAAGAAAAAGAAAGCATCGACACGTGTTTTTGTGCTTGTGATATGCGCTGTGATGTTCCTCGGATTTATCTGCCTGCCGCTGTTTTCGATATTTGCATCTGCGGCTGAGGGGGACGATACTATCGTGATATCCTCCTTTGAAAAGGGCGAACTCCAGTCCGCTATCGACGAAGCAAGGGGCGATGTCGATTTCAATCAGATAAAAAGGCTCGCTGTTTCGGGCGGAACACTCGGCTCCAACGATTACGGCGCTATCTGCGGACTGCCTAATCTCGAATATATCGAGCTTTCGGGCTGCGAGGCGGAGAACGGCGTTTTCTGCGACAATGCTATCCAGGGAAGAAACAATCTCACATATATAAGCCTGCCGAAAAATACCGTTGAGATAGGCAGAGCGGCACTTGCGAACAATAAGCGTCTTGAAAAGATATCAATGCCGTCCTCAGTTGAGAGGATACTCGATTATGCATTTGAAAACTGCGAGGGACTTACAGATATCGTTATCCCGACAGGTCTGAAACTGCTGTCAAACGGCGCATTCAACGGCTGCCGCAGTCTTGTATCCATCGACCTGCCGCTTGGTCTGACAGCTATCCCCGACAACTGCTTCACACGCTGCTATGGGCTGAAGGAGCTTCATATCCCCCCGACAGTCGGCGTTATCGGAATGAATGCATTTGCAGACTGCGACAGCCTTGAGGGTATATATTTCTACGGCGAGCTTGCTCCCACACCCGGCGGCGGAATGTTCCCGCAGAACGGCCATCCGACAGTCCATGCCGTTCCCGATGCTATCGGATTTGACAGCGGCGAATGGACAAAGGTAACGGTAGAGTATGACGTTGACCCCGATCAGCCGTATTATTATGCACCGACCGAGGAAACCAGTGCTGAAACGGAAGCCGAAACATCGGCAGATACGGAAAAGTCCGAGGACGAAACATCGGCTGAATCGGCAGACACAGAAGCTGCGGAAACGACCGAGGCTGCATCATCCGAAGAAGAAACATCAGCCGCTGAGACCGTATCCGCAGAGAAAACAGGCGGCATATCGCTCACCGCAATGATAATCATAATCGCAGTCGCTGTCGTTGCAACTGCGGGAATTTCCGCATTCGTGACCGTTAAGATGGTAAAGAAAATGACGAAAAACGACTGATCTGAAAGGGAAAGCTATGGACAACAGAACTAAACTTCTGGCTGATAATATGGAAAAAGTCATAGTCGGAAAGCGCAGGACTATCGAGCTTGTGATAACAGCACTGCTTGCGGAGGGACACGTTCTTATCGAGGATGTCCCCGGAGTGGGAAAAACACGTCTTGCGGCGGCACTTGCAAAGTCCGTGAACGGCGTATTTTCGAGAATACAGCTCACGCCCGATGTAATGCCCTCCGACATAACTGGCTTCACAATGATCGACAGGGACGGAAGATCGACCTACTGCAAGGGCGCAGCTTTCTGCAATTTTCTGCTTGCCGATGAGATAAACCGTGCATCATCGAAATCGCAGTCAAGCCTGCTGGAGGTCATGGAGGAGCGTCAGATAAGCGTTGACGGCGTGACGCATGAGCTTCCGAGACCGTTCATGACAATAGCAACGCAAAATCCTGTTGAAACATACGGCACATATCATCTCCCCGAGGCGCAGATGGACAGATTTATCATGAAGCTTTCGATGGGATATCCGACAGCCGAGGAGGAGATGGATATTCTTTCGAGAAATGAGAATGAGATATCCGAAAAAACGGTTTCCGCCGTCCTGACAGCGGAGGATATCTGCGATATGCAGGATAAGATACGCAGGGAAGTAAGGGTCTCCGAGAGCGTCAGAAGGTACATGATCGCAATATGTACAGCGACGAGGGAGAGCGATAATATCCGACTGGGAGCGAGTCCGAGAGGAACGATAGCACTTCTCAGGGCATCCAAAGCGGCGGCATACATCAGCGGGCGGGATTTTGTTACGCCTGACGACGTAAAATCGGTCGCAGTTCCGGTGCTTGCGCACAGGCTTATGCTTTCGCCGAAGGGAAAAGCGAACTATCCGTCAGCGGAAGCGTTGCTTGAGGCAGCGGTTGGAAAAGTGGCAGTGCCGAAGGAATAAAAAACAGAAACAAAAACAAAAAGCAGAAACAAAAAGCAAAAACAAGAAGCAAAAACATAAAACGCACAGCACCATAGACCCGCACCCAAACTAAAAAGCGTTGGGGTCCAGCCCTTTGGCAGCCCTCTTGGGGCTTGGGAAATGGCTGGTCGCTCCCGCAGGAGCGAAACTCCGCAAGCAGCAATTAAAAATTCGTCCACATAAAGAAAAGCAAAAGCGTCAGTCATAACACAGATAAAGCAAAACCAAATGTACCGCAAAAAGCCGCATGCAGAAAAGAAACAGCAGAATCGCTATCCTACACAGCAAATCAAAGAAGTGTAGCCCCTCAATCCTGCATGCGGCGCATTGACCGAAAACAGCCGACCGTAAGGGAGGCTATGCATCGGTCAACCGCCGACAGGCGGCGGAAGGTCACTTGGTTTGCGATATCCGCAGAACAAGGGCATTTAACTTGATTTTCGGGGCTTTGTTAGGTTTGTATTCTGCGGATATCGGGAAGTTTGATGGGTTCTGAACTGCGGATATCGGGAAGTTTGCGACCTACCGCCGCCTATCGGCGGTTGACCGATACATTATCGCCGTTCGGCGATGTTATCGGTCAATACGCCGCATGCTATTGACGGTCTACGCTTCTTTATTTTGTTGCTTAAACTTTGATTGACTTCTCTTCTTTTGTGCATGCGGCTTTTTGAATTTGCGGCTTTGTGCGGTGCATCTTGCTATGTGCGTTCCGTGTTGTAACTGACAGCTTTTCTTCTCTTTATGTGGACGAATTTTTCTTTGCTGCTTGCGGAGTTTCGCCCTTGCGAGGGCGACCAAAGGACTCTGCCCTTTGGAATCCCGCAGCCTTAGAAAGGCTGGCGAACTTTTTAGCTTCTGGTGCGGGTCTGTTGCTTTGGCACACTTGAAAAAAGAAAGGGAGAACCGCAAAGGCAGTTCCCCCATCAACTATTAACTATTAACTGTTAACTGTCACTTAAGTCATTCGCACATATCAAGCCATTAACTTGACCATTACAGCCTTCTGTGCGTGCAGACGGTTCTCTGCTTCTTCAAAGATCTCGTTTGCATGTGCCTCAAATACCTTCGCTGTGATCTCTTCCTCACGGTGCGCAGGCAGACAGTGCATTACCATAGCATCAGGCTTTGCCGCAGCCATAACTTCATCGTTGATCTGATATCCCTTGAATGCTATGCGGCGCTTCTCAGCCTCGCCTTCCTGTCCCATGGATGCCCATACGTCAGTGATAACTACATCAGCATTCTTTGCAGCATCAACAGGTGAGGACAGAAGCTCGAACTTTCCTGTCGAATTTGCATAATCCAGAACTTCCTTTGCAGGGTGATAGTTCTCGGGGCATGCAGCAGATACGCTCATGCCTACCTTCAGAAAGCCCGTGATAAGCGAGTTTGCCATGTTGTTTCCGTCGCCGATGTAGCACATCTTCAGTCCGTCAAACTGTCCCTTGAACTCACGTACAGTCATAAGGTCAGCCAGTACCTGACAGGGGTGCGCATAATCAGTCAGACCGTTGATTACGGGGATAGAACCGAATTCGGCAAGATCCTCAACTTCCTTCTGCTCAAATGTACGGATCATGATTCCGTCAATGTAGCGGGAAAGAACCCGTGCCGTGTCCTGAACAGGCTCGCCGCGTCCGATCTGCATATCCGAAGATGACAGGAACAGCGGATATCCGCCGAGCTGATACATGCCTGTTTCAAAGGAAACACGTGTACGTGTCGAAGCCTTCTGGAAGATCATTCCGAGAGTCTTGCCCTTCAGATGATTGTGGGGGATCCCGTGCTTCAGCTCATATTTCAGCTGATCCGCAAGATTTAAGATGTCGATGATCTCCTCTTTTGAGAGATCCATCATTTTAAGAAGATGTTTCATAGTGATTTTTCCTTTCTTGTTTATGTTATCGTGAAAATAATTACTATCGCCATTATCACAGCACCGATGAACGGCAGAAGAAGTATATCCGCAAGCGCCGCAGGATTATCCTTTTCGATAAGTGCGGAATCGGTATCGCTGTCGTAATAGAGTATGACCTTGTCGCCCCGCCTGTAAAGCCTGAAAAACCGCCTCGTGTATCGGTGGACGACCGTGCTTTTCCCTGAACGGAAGCTTATGATAGCCGCCTTTTTCTTTACCTCCTTGCCGTCACTGTCATGGAATGTGACGGTGTTGACATCGAGTATTTCCGCTTCGCAGCGTATCTCGGGACGTCTGAGATAATCGGTCTTTCCGTGGAGCTTCCGCCGCATATGCTCATATAATATGAACAATACGACAGCTGCAATGACGGAAATTATCCGTATTATCATTTTAAGCTCTCCTCAATGACCGCAAGACCCTTGTCGATCTCGGCATATGAGATAGTGAGCGGCGGAAGAAGTCTGAGCTTATCCTTAGCTGTCAGCACCAGCAGTCCCTTGTCAAGACAAGCCTTGCAGACATCGGCAGCCTTCTTCTCCTTATCCTTGAAGCGAATTCCGATCATAAGTCCCATTCCGTCAACGCCCTCAACGCCGTCCATAGCGTTCAGCTTTTCACGGAAATATTCGCCTTTTTTCTTTATCTCGTCAAGAAATCCCGCAGATGCGAGCCTGTCGCAGACAACATTTCCGCCTGCGCATGCGATAGGATTTCCGCCGAAGGTCGAGCCGTGAGTACCCTTTGTGAGAACGTCTGCGCACTTTTCATCGGCAAGACAAGCACCCATAGGAACGCCGCCTGCTATGCCCTTTGCAAGAGTCGTCACATTCGGCTTTACACCGAACTGTTCGGACGCAAGAACAGTTCCGGTTCTGCCCATGCCCGTCTGTACCTCGTCACATATCGTCAGGATATCCTTCTCGGCAGCGATCCTGAATATCTCCTCAACGAATGCCTTGTCAAGCGGATTTACACCGCCCTCGCCCTGAACGCACTCAAACATTATCGCACATACCTTGTCATCGACCTTTGCTCTGAGATCGTCAATGTCGTTTGCTTTGACATTTACAAAGCCCTCAACGAACGGGAAAAAATAGTTGTGGAAAACGTCCTGTCCCGTGGCGGATAATGTGCAGAGAGTTCTGCCGTGGAATGAGTTCATAAGGGTGATGATCCTGTATCTCTCAGCGTCCTTGCCGTATTTGTCGAAGGAATATTTTCTTGCAAGCTTGATAGCGCACTCGTTTGCCTCAGCACCCGAATTTCCGAAGAATATCTTCTTGTATCCCGTGAGAGAGCAGAGCTTTGCGGCAAAATCAGCCTGCACCTTTGTGTAGTAATAGTTCGATGTGTGCTGAATGCTGCGAACCTGACGGCATACAGCATCAGCCCATTCTTTGTCGCAGAAGCCGAGGGAGTTTGTGCCTATTCCGCTGCCGAAATCTATGTATTCCCTGCCGTTTTCGTCAACGGCAGTTTCGTGTTCGCCCTTTTCCATAACAACATCAAAACGTCCGTAGGTGGGCATAACGTGTTCGTTGAATTTTTCTATGGTAGACATTATTTATCTTCCTTTCACGGGTAATATCAGATGAACTGCGTGCCGATGCCCTCGTTTGAAAGCAGCTCGATAAGTATCGAGTGGGGGACTCTGCCGTCGATGATGCAGGTCTTTTTCACGCCTCGTCTTACAGCCTCAACGCAGCAGTCGATCTTCGGTATCATTCCGCCCGAGATTATTCCCTGTCTTTTCATGAACGGGACCTCGCTGACCTGAACTGTCGGGATAAGAGTGGAGCTGTCGTCCTTATCCTTGAGAAGTCCCTTTATATCGGTCATAAGGATAAGATTTTCTGCGCCAAGCTCAGCGGCGATCCTTGCGGCAGCCGTGTCCGCATTGACGTTCAGCGTCTGACCCTTTGAATCGCAGGCAACCGTTGCGATAACGGGGACATAATTTCTGTCGAGCGCATCAAGGATAGGCTTTGTGTTTACGCTGTCTATCTCGCCGACAAAACCGAGGTCGGGGTCGGACTCCATCTTGTGCGCAACGAGCATCTCGCCGTCAATTCCGCACATACCGAGCGCATTTCCGTTATGCTGTGCAAGATAAGCAACAAGCTCCTTGTTGACCTTGCCCGCAAGCACCATCTTTACGATATCGACAGTAGCTTCGTCGGTGTATCTCAGACCGTTTATGAACTTGCTTTCGATGCCCACTCTTTTGAGCATATCGTTTATCTCGGGACCGCCGCCGTGAACGAGAACGACCTTTACGCCGACCAGCGACAGCAGCACGATATCGCTCATAACAGCGTCCTTCAGGACTTCGTTTGTCATAGCGTTTCCGCCGTACTTGATAACGACTATCTTGCCGTTATATCTCTGAATATAGGGAAGTGCGTCGATAAGCACCTTTGAACGTATTTCATTTGAGATATCCATTTATGTTATCTATCCTTTCAATATGCATCTTTCGGAATGATCTTTTCCGCATTTTCAGCCGCTTTCACAGCATCATCAAAGCTTGCGATCATAATGCGGCGGGTGAAATCGGGGCGCTTGTCATGCCAATGATAATAAGCGGCATGAAACCAGAGATCGGCTGAACCGTCGTCGTTGCGTATAAGCTCCACGCCCGTGATATGCTCCGATGTCAGCAGCTGTGCATATCCGAATCCAAGAAGAACTACTCGGAAATTCGTTATATAAAGCGTCTGATCCGACATCTCCAGCGCACGGAAGAATCTCACTGTGCAGATGACCGAGCCTGCGAACATTGCATAACTGATAAGCAGAGGCAAATAGGTGAAGTCCTTTATAAACATCGACACAGCCATCAGCAGAACGGCACGAACAGCATGATGAAATATGTTCCGCCTTTGCTTTACGGGACATTCAAAAACTATCTTTTCTCCCGGCTTCAGAAAATCCTCGGGGCATTCGGCTCTGACCCTGTTTGTCTCATTTCCGTCCCAGTCAGTCATATCAGCTTCTGTAATCGCCGTTTATTTTAACGTAATCATATGTAAGGTCGCAGCCCCATGCGGTAGCCTGCGCATCTCCCGAATTGAGGTCGATGAAAATGTCGATCTCATCTTCGAGAAGTATTTTCTTTGCCTCGTCCTCGGAGAAATCAACGCCCGCACCATTGCGGCATACAGCGATCCTGCCGACCTTTGAACCGAGGTCAACGTCTACCTTGTTTATGTCAAATTCAGCTTCGGCATATCCGATAGCGCAGAGGACACGTCCCCAGTTTGCGTCAGCGCCGAACATTGCACACTTGAACAGCGGCGAACGGATAACGCTCTTTGCAACGATTATCGCAGTATCGAGATCGGGCGATCCCTTGCATATGCAGGTGAGGAGCTTGGTCGCACCCTCGCCGTCCTTTGCGAGCATTCTTGTGAGGTTGGCCATTACCTGATAAAGAGCGGCTTTGAATGTATCGAAATCCGCATTTTCCTCGGTGATCTCGGCATTTCCTGCAAGTCCCGACGAAATGAGCATGCAGGTGTCGTTTGTGGACTGATCGCCGTCAACGGAAAGGCAGTTGTAGGTGATCTTTACTGTTTCCGAAAGTGCCTTCTGAAGCATCGGAACGGAAACAGCGCAGTCCGTCGTGATGAAATTCAGCGTGGTAGCCATGTTCGGGTGGATCATTCCGCTGCCCTTAGCCATGCCGCCGAGGTGACATTCCTTGCCGCCGACAGTGAACTTCACAGCGTATTCCTTCTTGACTGTATCTGTCGTCATGATAGCTGTTGCAGCTTCAATATTTCCCGTGTATGACAGCTTTTCGACCAGCTGAGGAACAGCTTTTTTGATAGGTTCGATAGGCAGCACCTGACCGATAACGCCCGTCGATGCAACAATGACCTCCTCGGGCTTTATGCCGAGCGCATCAGCTGTCAGACGGCACATTTCGTCAGCCTTTTCCTCGCCGTCGGCATTGCAGGTGTTCGCATTCTTCGAGTTGACGATAACAGCCTTAGCCCTGCCGCCCGATTTTGCGAGATTTTTCTTAGTAACGATAACAGGCGCACCCTTGACCTTGTTCTGAGTGTAAACGCCCGCAGCATTGCACATCACATCTGAAACGATCATTGCAATGTCGTTTTTCTTTGTGGGATTTTCCTTGATGGCGCAGTAAACGCCGCTTGCCTTGAATCCCTCAGCGGCACATACGCCGCCTTCGAGTGTCTCAAATTTATTCATATCCATAAGTCATCTTCCTTTTTATGCAAATGCAAGCTATTATAATCCTTGCAGTTTATAAATCAAACCAATCCCGTTTCCTCGGGAACGCCCATCATAATATTCATCGACTGCACCGCAGCACCCGACGCACCCTTGCCGAGATTGTCAAATCTTGCGGATATAACGGCTCTGTCGTCATTTCCGCAGACGAATATCTGCATATCGTTAGTGTCTTTCAGCGTGTTTGCGGCGATAAATCCGTCAGCGAGAACGCCCTCTCCGCAGAGCGGCATCACCTTGACAAATCTCTGTCCCTCATAATGCGCCGCATAGACATCTCTCAGCTCGGAAAGAGTGAGCTTTTTCTCAAGCGTTCTCATGTGCAGCGGGACGGAAACCACCATTCCGTTGTAATAATCGTCAACGATCGGCGTGAAAACGGGAAGCTCGGAAAGTCCCGAGATCGTCATCATTTCCTTGATGTGCTTGTGTGCCTGAGTGAGCGCATACTGTCTTGGGGAATCAAGCTCGGGGTTCCTGTCGGGGCTTTCGTACTGAGCTATGCCCTTTTTGCCCGCTCCGCTGTATCCCGAAACGGCATGGCAGGTGACGGGATGATCCTTAGCCATAATGCCCGCAGCGATCAGGGGATAAACGCATGCGATAAATCCGCTTGCATAGCAGCCGGGGTTAGCGACTCTTTTCGATGTTCTGATCTTTTCCCTGTGAGCCGCCGAAAGCTCGGGGAAGCCGTATGCCCAGCCGGGGTTTGTTCTGTGAGCGGTGGAAGCGTCGATTATGCGGACATTTTCGTTCTCCGCAAGCGACACAGCCTCAACAGCCGCCGCATCGGGCAGGCAGAGAAATGTGATATCCGAAGCGTTTATCAGGCGCTTTCTCTCGTTTACGTCCTTTCTGAGGTTTTCATCTATTTTAAGCAGCTCGATATCCGTGCGGTCTTTAAGTCTTTCTACGATACGAAGCCCTGTCGTACCTTCCTGACCGTCAATGAAAATTTTGTGACCCATACCTAATCTCATCCTTTTATTACTATATTTCGAGTGAAAATAATACATTATCCATTATAACTTGATATTGTTAATTTTCAATTGCAATACAGTATTTATTTTATTAACTTATGCAATATTTTCATTTAATATGCAGAATAGACTGAATATATGCGCTATTTTATGCATAATATGCATATTATAAAAAATCGGATGCCCCGGTATCTGCCGGAACATCCGATATATTCAAAAATTTATCCTTAAATCAGGAGATCATGAGCGCAAGGATAGCTGCGCCCTTGTCCTCGCTGCCCTCTGCGGGCTTTATCTCAACGGTATGCTTAGCTGTTTCATCGGAGCGCATGCATTCCTGAGTTTCTGCGTAATTGCCCCAGCCGCCGGTGAAGTCGCCGTCAAACTGAGCCTTCTTTTCGCCGTCGATATAAACGTCATATTTTCCGAAAGATCCGTCAGTCTTTTTCTGGAACATAACGCCGAAGTTTCTGAACTCGATATCCTTGAATACGAGAGTTCCGTTTCCTTCCGTTACCCAGTTGTTCGGGAAATTGTTGTTTATGCTTTCAAGGGTGAAATTCTCGGCTGTATCTGCTGTGATATTCTCGGAATTCAGCATATGAGCGTCCTTGTAGATATCCTTTGTGAGAGGCTCTGCGTCGAAAGCCGTTACCTCGCCCGCAAGGCTGTCCGCCTCGTCATATGTTTCGTCGATAAAGCGTGTGAGGAGCTGTGCAACAAGACCGTGTCCGACATCGTTCGGGTGGATATTGTCGGGTGAGATATCCGACCATTTGAGCGTGCCTGCCTTTACCTCGGGATAAACGACATTCTTGTACGAGATCATCGGCAGATCATACTTGAAGCCGATCTCCTGGTGAACGTCCTGAAGGCTGGTGCCGTCCTCCTGAGTCTGGAAAAGAAGGATAACAGCGGGGTTGTTCGGCTGTGAGAGAATTCGTCTTACAAGGCTGTCATAGCTGTCCTTGTTTACGAGCGGACGTGTATCGTTTACGGAAAATTCCACAACTACGATATCGGGGCAGGTCTCTTCCTTCTCGAAAAGATCTCTCTCGACACGGTGAACGCCGATGTAGGAATCGGTTGCGCCGATGCCTGCATTCACGATATTGGGAGCATGCTCCTCGCCGAATTTCTTTATGAAATGTATCCATACTCTGTTAGCGTATGTGTTTTCCGAACTTGTTACAATGCTGCCTGCCGTGATAGAGCCGCCGATAAATCCGATCTTGAGATTTTCACCTTCAGTTTCCATCTTCTTGAGTACGGAAGCAAGTCTTGTGCGGTCGCCGACATTGACTATCGCACGCTCATACATAGCGTCTGTGATGCCAGCGTCGAGGTCAACAGGCTCAGTGGGGACGTAATCGCTTGCTGCGGTCGTAACAGCCTCTGTTTCGGGGGCTTCCGTTTCAGCCGATGCTTCTTCTGCGGCTGTTTCGGCGGAAGTGTCAGCCGATGTATCGGACGATGTGCCGCAGGCAGCGAGTGAAGCTGTCATAACAGCGGCAAGGATAAGTGCAAGTATCTTTTTATTTTTCATAAATTCCGTTTCCTTTCGGTAAATCATTGTATCAGAATAATTGTAGCACGTTTTTTCACGGAATACAATAGAAAATTTGAACGTCGGATATATTTGCATTGCCCGAAAAAATATGTTACAATATGTGCAGCTCAAATCAAGCGGACAGCATTCGGATGATGTATAATACTAAAAACCCATTGAATTATGGGAATCTCTCGCCGCAAAACCGCATATATCAAAGCTTTTGCGGCGATTTCCTCTCCATAATTCTAATGTTTTTTATTATAAGGTCTGCTGCCCATGCGAAAGCATCGCCCCCGATTTTGAAATGCTCGAAAAGGTGCGGCAGCATAACGCAAAAACGCACACAAGTGTCGGTGCGTGCATACTGCTGTTTATGCTGTTCACAGCCCTGGGCATAGCTCTGTCAGGCATCGCCGAAACAGCAGGCATCTTTGCCCCGATAATAGAAAAGTTCTCGATATTGACGATCTCACCGCTCGTGTCGCCTGCGATTTCCGCTGCCATTGTTATTCTGATAGTCCGCCTTGAAATTTATGAATATCCGTCATCAAAAATGCCTGTATTTATAGTATATCTTGAGCATATCGGCTGAAATGGTTACAAAATTATCGGCAAATAACGGAAATAACGGTCATCATATTTGTTGGTATTGCACAATATTTCATAAATTAATTTGTGCCAAAAGCCGAAAAGAATGAATAAATTGCACAGAATGCGGGCAAAAGGTTGATTTTTTCTGCAAAAAGGGTATAATAGATGATGGTTGTTGTTACTGATTTGTAATTGTTTTGTTCCTTTTTGAAAGGAGATGTGCAAATGCCTGCGGAACATAAAATTAAAACGTTTAATGAAAAAAAGCCCGCTGTTTTCATCAATGCAGTAGGCAAATGCGTCAGCGATACAGCATTCTGGTGTGCGGCATCGGCTGCGGAAGCAGTAAAGAAAGCCGCTGTTTACATATTTAAAAAGGCTGCTCCGAAAGCAGAAGAGCTGGCTGTCTCCGCTGCGAGATCGGCTGCCGCTTCGTTAGGAAAGCTCAAAGCAAGATTTAAGGATTCCGCTTCTCTTATCGGCTGCTTTATCCGGCATAAGCGCGAGGTCGGCACAAAACAGGCCTTCGCAATGCTCAGAGATGAAGTGAAGCAGAGCAAGGAAAAGCAGAGAAAGCTTGCCGCAACTATTGTAAATTACGGTCTGCCTGTTATCACCTGCGCTATTCTTGTTAATGTTATCACGGCAGAAACAAATGTTGACTATGCAGTTGCAGTTGAATATAACGGTCAGGAGATCGGTCTTGTAGAAGCAGATATCGTTATGGAGGAAGCTAAGCAGGCCGTTCAGAGCAAGATCACATATTACGATGTTAATGAGGACGTTTACCGTTCGGCATCCATCGCTGTAAAGGCTGTTTCCTCGCAGGACGAGGTCATAAACGAAGAACAGCTCGCAAAAAAGATCGAAGAACAGCTCCCCGAGCTGACTACCGCTGTTACCGCAGCTGAGGAAAACGTTCAGGCTGAGATCAGAGCAGAGGAAGTTGCCGAGGAAGAACCGGAAGAGATAAACGGCAAGGTCAAGGCCTTCGCTGTTACCGTTGACGGCGAATTCATTGGCGCTGTAAAAAACACAGAAAAGCTCACAGAATACATTGATTCCCTTAAAGAAGAATATTCCGATGATGAAAGCGTTGTAGATGTTGAATTCAACAGGGATATCGAATTCGATACGGAAAACTTTGTAGATCCCGAGGATATCCACGATGAAAATTATTACGTTGATATCTTTGATTCAATAGTAAGCGAGCCCGTTTATTACGAAGTACAGCTGGGAGACAATCCTTGGAACATCGCAAGAGATAACGATATGTCGCTTGACGAGCTGAAGGAATGCACCGCTACATATGAGGGCGAAGTTATCCCCGATATCACCGAAAGATGCAATGTCGGAACTGTTATCCAGCTGAGCCAGGAGG
>USNJ01000015.1 GCA_900556055.1 uncultured Ruminococcus sp. | reverse complement strand
GCGTTGTTCTTGCTCTCGCCGCAGCGGACATTGACGATGACCTTGTCCAGCTTGGGAATCTGCATAACGCTCTTGTAGCCGAACTTCTTGTTCAGAGCGGGAGCGATCTCAGCGACATATTTTTCTTGCATTCTGCTAGCCATGATTCAACTCTCCTCTTCTCAGATTTCGGCGCCGCACTTGCGGCATACCCGGACCTTCTTGCCGTCGACCATCTTGTAGCCGACGCGAACGCCCTTGGCGCACTTCTCACAGAACAGAGCCACCTTGCAGGAGCGGATGGGGGTCTCCTTCTTCACGATGCCGCCCTGCTCACCCTGCTTACGGGGCTTGGTGTGGCAGGTAGCGACGTTGACCTTCTCCACGATGACCTTGTTCTCAGCGGGCATGGCGACCAGCACCTTGCCCTTAACGCCCTTGTCCTTGCCGGACAGGACGATAACGGTATCATTCTTCTTAATGTTCATTCCTTCGGTCCTCCATTAGATGACTTCGGGAGCCAGAGACAGGATCTTCATGTAATCCTTCTCACGCAGCTCACGGGCCACAGGTCCAAAGATACGGGTACCCTTGGGGTTGCGGTCCTCCTTGATGATCACAGCAGCGTTCTCATCAAAGCGGACATAGGAACCGTCCTCACGGCGAACGCCCCGCTTGGAGCGGACGATCACAGCCTTGACGACCTCGCCCTTCTTCACAGTGCCGCCGGGAGTGGCCTTACGGACGGAAGCGACGATGACATCACCGATGTTGCCGTACTTCCGCTTGGAGCCGCCCAGCACACGGATGCAGTGGATTTCCTTGGCGCCAGTGTTGTCGGCAACCTTCAGATAGCTTTCTTCCTGAATCATTTGTTTCCGACCTCCTTACTTCGCCTTCTCGATGACCCGAACCAGTCTCCAGCGCTTGTCCTTGGACAGGGGGCGGGTCTCCATGACCTCCACGGTATCGCCGATGCCGCACTCGTTGTTCTCGTCGTGGGCCTTCAGCTTCAAAGTCCGCTTCATGGTCTTCTTGTACAGAGGATGCTGCACGCTATCCTCGATTGCAACCACAATGGTCTTGTCCATCTTGTCGGAGACGACCTGACCGATTCTGGTTTTACGGAATGCTCTATTCTCAGTCATTTACGTATCCTCCTCAGACGTTGGTCTTCTCGCGAATAATGGTCTTGACGCGGGCGATGTCCTTCTTGGTCGCGGCAATCTGCATGGGGTTATCCAGCTGGTTGGTCGCATGCTGCATCCGCAGCATGAACAAATCCTTCTTCAGCTCGTCCAGCTTCTTGGCCAGATCCTCAACGGACAGGTTCTTCAGTTCCTTTGCCTTCATCATTATTCACCACCAATCTCAGTTTCTGCTTCCTTGGTGATGATCCGGGTCTTGATGGGCAGCTTGTGCTGCGCCAGGCGGAGCGCCTCGCGCGCATCCTCTTCGGAAACGCCGCCGATCTCGAACATGACCTTCTGCGCCTTGACAACGGCGACCCAGTATTCGGGCGCGCCCTTACCGGAACCCATTCGGACGCCGAGCGCCTTCTTGGAAACGGGCTTATCGGGGAAAATCTTGATCCAGACCTGACCGCCACGCTTGATGTAACGCGTCATAGCGATACGGGCAGCTTCGATCTGATTAGAGGTGATCCAAGCGGGCTCTAATGCCTGAAGGCCGAACTCACCGTTGGAAACCTTGTTTCCTCTGTAAGCCTTACCGGTCATTCTGCCTCTCTGGACTCTTCTGTACTTGACTCTCTTTGGCAGCAGCATTACTTGTTACCTCCTTCGCGCTGGTTTCTTCTGGGGCGTCTTTCTCTTGTTTCAGTGGTCTTAGGAGCAGCCTCGCCCTTCAGAACCTCGCCCTTGTAGATCCAAACCTTAACGCCGAGACGGCCATAGGTTGTGTGAGCCTCTGCGAAACCGTAGTCGATATCAGCTCTGATAGTCTGCAGGGGAATTGTACCCTCATGATAGCTTTCAGCTCTGGCGATCTCAGCGCCGCCGAGACGTCCGCCGACTCTGATCTTGATACCTCTTGCACCAAGTCTCATAGCTCTGCCGATAGCCTGCTTCATAGCACGTCTGAATGAAACTCTGTTCTCGAGCTGAGTAGCAATGCTTTCAGCAACGAGCTGTGAGCAAATATCAGGCTGCTTAACCTCAACGATGTTGATAGCAACGGACTTGCCCATCATTTTCTCAACGCCGAGTCTGAGCTTTTCGATGTTCTCGCCGCCCTTGCCGATCACGATACCGGGCTTAGCGCAGCTGACATGAATTCTTACCTTATCTGCAAATCTTTCGATTTCAATTCTGGCAACGCCTGCAGCGTACAGGCTCTTCTTTATATAATTACGAACGTTGTAATCCTCAACCAGAGTATCGCCGAAAGTTGCCTTGTTTGCAAACCAGCGGGAATCCCAATCCTTGATTACTCCCACACGAAGACCGTGGGGATTTACTTTCTGGCCCATAGTTTACCTCCTCTTTCAGCTATATTATTCCTTTTCCTTAACCACGATTGTAACGTGGGAAGTTCTCTTAAGGATACGGAATGCTCTGCCCTGTGCTCTGGGCATAATTCTCTTCATGATAGGTCCGGGGCAAACGTAGCACTCGGATACATAAAGATTATCCTTATCCATATTGAAGTTATTCTCTGCATTTGCGACAGCGGATTTCAGAAGCTTCTCCAGGTATTCACAGGCAGATTTGGGTGTATGCTTTAAAATCGCCATAGCTGTTTCAGTATCCTTGCCTCTGATAAGGTCGAGAACGATCTGAACCTTTCTGGGCGCGATGCGAGCATTTTTAAGATGAGCTCTCGCTTCCATTTAAACTCCTCCTTTGCCTTTACTTACCGTTATTGGATGTCTTGGAACCCGCGTGACCCTTGTAAGTTCTTGTGGGTGCGAATTCGCCGAGCTTATGACCAACCATATCCTCAGTTACATAAACGGGAACGTGCTTGCGTCCGTCGTGAACAGCGAAGGTGTGGCCAACGAAATCAGGGAATATTGTAGAAGAACGGCTCCAGGTCTTGAGAACCTTCTTTTCGCCGGCTTCGTTCATTGCAACAACTCTCTTTAAAAGGGCCTCCTGGATAAATGGTCCTTTCTTGATGCTTCTGCTCATGGTTTTCCTCCTCCCCTATGGGAAGTCAAGGGAAAGCTTGAAGCTTTCAGCCTTTTCTTCTCAGAGATTCTATAATCGAATGAAATTATTTACCGTTTCTGCGCTTTACGATGAACTTATCGGAACGGTTGTGGTTAGCTCTTGTCTTATAACCCAGAGCAGGCTTGCCCCAAGGTGTAACAGGTCCGGGACGTCCGACAGGTGACTTACCTTCACCACCGCCGTGGGGGTGATCGCAGGGGTTCATGACAGAACCACGAACTGTAGGTCTGATACCCAGGTGACGTGTACGTCCGGCCTTACCGAGGCTAACGTTCTCGTGGTCGATGTTGCCGACCTGACCGATTGTAGCCATGCAGTTTACGGAAATCTTTCTCATTTCGCCGGAAGGAAGTCTTACCAGCGCATAATCATCTTCCTTACCCATGAGCTGTGCCATGTTGCCGGCAGCACGAACGAGCTGTGCGCCCTTGCCGGGGTAAAGCTCAAGGTTGTGGATGAAAGTACCAACAGGGATATTAGCCAGTGCAAGTGCATTTCCGGGAATGATATCAGCGTCAGCGCCTGCTCTGATCGTATCGCCTACCTTGAGTCCGTGAGGAGCGATGATGTATCTCTTCTCGCCATCCTCATACTGAACGAGTGCAATGTGAGCGGAACGGTTAGGATCGTATTCAAGAGTAAGAACAGTAGCGTTCATATCGAGCTTGTTTCTCTTGAAATCGATGATTCTGTATTTTCTTCTTACTCCGCCGCCTCTGTGACGAACTGTGATTCTTCCGTAGCTGTTTCTACCTGCATTCTTCTTAAGAGGAGCGAGCAGGCTCTTTTCGGGAGCTACCTTGGACAGACCGCTGTAATCGGTAACTGTCATCGAACGTCTCGACGGTGTAGTAGGCTTATAAGTCTTTATAGCCATTGTGCTTATTCAACTCCTTTGGTGGTTTTGCGGAAAACTTTTCATTTTCCATACATTCCGCAGGAACCTGATGTTCCTGCCCCTTGGGATTACATCATACCGTCGAAGAATTCGATGGTCTTGGAACCTTCAGCAAGGGTAACGATAGCTTTCTTCCATGCGGGTGTAACGCCAACGCTCATGCCCATTCTCTTCTGTCTGCCGCGGCAGTTCATTGTGTTCACCTTAGCAACCTTAACGCCGAAAAGTTCTTCAACAGCCTTAGCGATCTCGATCTTGTTAGCGTCCTTAGCTACCTTGAAAGTGTACTTCATATCCTGAATACCGGACATACTTGCTTCGGTAATGATGGGCTTTAAGATGATATCCTGTGCAGCCTTCATTATGCGTACACCTCCTCGATCTTAGCAACAGCATCCTGACTAACGATGAACTTATCGTAGTTCAGAATGTCATAAACATTGATTGTGTTTACAAGAGCAGTCTTAACTCCGGGGATGTTAGCTGCGCTCTTGATAACCTTTGCATCAGCCTCAGGCATAACGATGAGAGCCTTTGAACCCTCTGCGCCGATTGCCTTGAGCATAGCAACCATAGTCTTAGTCTTGAACTCCTCAGTCTTGATGGAGTCGATAACGATCATGTTGTTATCGAGAACCTTGGATGAGAGAGCGGACTTCATAGCAAGTCTCTTGAGCTTGCGGTTTACAGTGAAACGGTAGGTTCTGGGCTTAGGACCAAGTGCAACGCCGCCGTGTGTCCACTGAGGAGCTCTGATAGAGCCCTGACGAGCATGACCTGTACCCTTCTGTCTCCAAGGCTTTCTGCCGCCGCCTCTTACCTCTGTTCTGGTGAGAGTGGACTGAGTACCCTGGCGCTGGTTAGCCAGATAATTAACTACCATAGTGTGCATTGCGGTTGCGTTAGGCTCAATGCCGAACACCGCATCAGAAAGCTCAGTTTCGGAAACCTGCGAGCCCTGCATATTTAATACTGAAATCTTAGGCATTATGCTTCCTCCTTCCACTAAGCCTTCTTAACGCAGTCAACAATTGTAACTATTCCGTTCTTAGGACCGGGAACAGCACCCTTGATTGCGATAAGATTGTTTTCAACGTCGATCTTGACGATCTCAAGATTCTGAACGGTAACTCTCTCAGCACCCATGTGACCGGGAAGTGCCTTGCCCTTATAGATTCTGGAAGGGGAAGAACAAGCGCCCATGGAACCTGCATGTCTGTGAACAGGACCTGTACCGTGAGTTTCCTTCAGTCTGGAGTTGTTGTTTCTCTTGATCGTACCCTGGAAGCCCTTACCCTTTGAAGTACCGCATACATCAACGATGTCGCCAACCTCAAATGTATCTGCCTTCAGGATATCGCCAACGTTCTTTTCAGCTGTGTTGTCGAGTCTGAATTCCTTCAGAGTTCTCTTAACAGCTACGTCAGCCTTTGCAAAGTGACCCTTAACAGGCTTGTTTGCAAGCTTTTCGCGGAGGTCGCCGAATCCGAGCTGAACAGCGTCGTAACCGTCATTCTCAGAAGTTTTCTTCTGAACAACAACGCAAGGACCTGCTTCAACGACGGTAACGGGGATAACCTTGCCCGCCTCATCGAAAATCTGTGTCATACCGATTTTCTTGCCGATGATTGCCTTTGTCATTATTTTTTCCTCCTTTGGTTATTGGTCGGTCTCCCGACTTGACCTACGGTAAACATCTTTCGGAAATCTTACTTGATTTCCATCACGATGTCAACACCCGCAGGAAGTTCAAGACCCTGCAGTGCTTCAGTTGTCTTAGCAGTAGGTCTGATAACATCGATAAGTCTCTTATGTGTTCTCATCTCAAACTGCTCACGGCTGTCCTTATACTTGTGTACCGCTCTGAGGATCGTAACGATCTCCTTGTCGGTAGGCAGAGGAATAGGACCCGAAACTCTGGCGCCGGAACGCTTAGCTGCCTCTACGATCTTTGCGGATGCAGCATCAACCACTGCGTGGTCGTAACCTTTAATTTTGATTCTGAGCTTTTCATTGACTGCCACTCAAATCGCCTCCTTATTAAGCTTCACTGTATGGGGACGAGTTCTGAATTCGTTACACGTTACCGTGTGTATCGTCATTTTTATAATAAGAAAACCCAAGAAGAAACATTATCTTCCGGGGTTCGGTCTGACGTACAAAGCACAAGCGTACTTACAGCATATTCCTAACGGAACTATACCGCAGTTTACACCACATACCGTGTTCGTTATTACAGCCGCCCGGTTTAAAATCGGACATACTCCGCGGAAATTACCTGACAAACCGTCAGCAACCTTCCGTTTCCTCGCATATCTATCGCAGTCACGCAAGAAGTATTATAACATACAAATACGCCTATTTCAAGGGGTTTAAGAAAAATTATTCAGAGAATTTATATCAACATTTACATATGATTTTATGCATATTGCACAATAAGCCGCTTTTGAGCCATGTTTGTAATCGATTTGTAATATAATCAGCCTTTCGGGGCATAAAATCACGCTTAAATATGTACATTATACTATTATAAAGTAAATCATGCCGATATGCCGTTTCAAACCGCTGCTGTATTGTAATCAAAATGTAATTGCAAAATCTGCACGAAAATGGTATAATGTAGATGCAAAATAAGAAAGGAGGCAGTTCACCGAATGAAGATACGTAATTTGACTAATGTTACATTTATGCTCGCCGCTGTGCTTTCGTTTTCAATGCTGGCTTCATGCGGAACAAGTTCGGGTTCTGCCGCAGCCGAAACATATCCGGATCAGACGGAAAACTCTTCGGCTTCCGAAGCACCCATGCAGAAATCAGCAGGCGTTCAGACAACCACTGATGATGCAGTGCCTATGCTTGCCGCCGCATCTCCCGATACAGAGGCATCAGCCGAAAAGAACGCAACGCTTTATTCAAACAGCACAGCCGTTGACGGAACAGATGACATTGAACCCTTTTCGTCATACACATTTACATATTCCGATTCGGCGGATAACTACCTTGTGACTGTCAAGGCAGGCGAAAAAGTTTCCGATGAAAATATATACGGCGATATAGAAAGATCCTACGTCATAACCTGCGAGGACAAAAACTTTTCATCGCAGACGCTTGAGGTAACAGCTCCCGATGGCTATTATGCCTCAATGCCGTTCTCTCAGGAAAGTGCATCATCGGTCTGCGAAATCATAACGAACGATATTGATTCAACTCCCCTGCCACAGCTTATAAAATTTGACTTCTGGCAGCTTGAATATGACGAAAGCAAGCCGTTCAGCGTCAGCAAATACTGCGCAGTATCAGACGGAAAGCTTGCAGAGATCGCAATAACCGACAACGCTTCGGGCGATCCTTCATCTCTTGAATACACTCCGTCGGATATCCTCCACACCGAGCCTGCAAAGCTTATGGAAGTTCCTTCGGCAAATGTTACGGCGGACGGTGCTGTGATAAACATTTACACATATGAATATGATCCCGCAGCGAATACGCTTACGAGAAACACTGAGCCTCCGGTGCGTGACAATATCCTTTATTTCGGCTATTACTATTATTATAAGGCGATGGACATTGCATATTATATGTATCAGACCACGCTCCCCGTTACGGACTATGAGCATTACATCGAAGAGGATATCACAGACGCTGACGGAAACACTGTGCCTTATATGTATTTTGCGATAGATGATCCGAGATTCAGCGACCTTGACGGACTGAAAAGCTATATGCACTCGATATTTGACGAAAAGCTTGCCGATGATATGCTGGCAGCCGCACCAATGCGGTACAAGGACATCGATGGAAAGCTTTACGGCATCATGGGCGACGGCGGATGCTACCCAAACCTCGGAAAGCTGACATTCACGGGCGAAGATATCTCCGAGGACGGAAAGACTGTCACATTCCATTCCCGTCAGGAAACGCGTGATGATTACGGCACTTTCACAGGCTACGCAGACGGCGGCGATTTTGTGATCCGCCAAACGGACAGCGGAAGTTATATCGTCGAAAAATTCAGATATCCTTATCAGTGATAAAAAATCAAGCAGGAAAGATCTTGGTCTTTCCTGCTTTTTATTATCTGCTGTGAAGGCGCTGTTTCAATGCCTCCTGAAGAACAGCTGAAAAATTTATGCCGTAATGCTCCGCCTCTGCATTGAGCCATGACGGAATGGAGAGCGTTTTCTTTACATAACGCATCTTCTGCTTTTCTCTGAATGGCGGCATAAAAACATCGGTAAGCACTATTGCCTGATCAGGCTCAAGATGTATCTTATTTATAGGTGTAGGCTCCGGGATCTCTTCATTATCTTCTTCCATGCCGTATAAATGCAGCATAAGTGCTTCCTTTGCATTTTTCACTGCTTCATCTACATTATCTGCACATGGAAGACAGCCGGGAAGGTCGGGAAATTCAATCGAAATGCCGTCATCAGCATAATCAAATACTGCGGGAAAAATATAAGTATCCTTCATAATATCGAACCCCCTTCACAAAATGTTACTCAAATTTCACTCCTGCCTGAACTTCAATGCTTTTCAGCGTTTTGACAGGGATATCTTTTTTCGGATGCGTTACGGTTACACGCCCCTTTTTCTCCGGATGCTTGAACTGATGATGATCGCCTTCACAGTTGACCTCATACCACCCGTCAGCCTTCAGGATCTGTATTACTTCTCTCGATGAATAGCTTTTCATCGTCCTTTCACCCCTTTAATTATACCACGTAATTTGTTACGTGTCAACAACATATCACACCGCCGAATAAATAACATTCTTGACTCTGCGTGTCAGCTGATTTGTTCCGGCATTCGTGCGCTGGATAAAAAGGAGCGAAGCCATATTCTCGGAAGGATCGCAGCATACATAAGTGCCTGCCCAGCCGTCCCAGCCGAATTCGCCGACATTTCCGAAATGCATAGCTTCCTCGGGACGGTCAAGCACTCTTACCAGACAGCCGTAGCTGTGTCCCGGCATAGACTGCCAGCCCGCATATCCCGCACGCTGTTCCTCTCTGAGCGCAGGCTGTGACATGAACCTTACCGCACTCTCCGAAAGCAGACGATAGCCGTCCGCAGATGTTCCGCCCATAGTGAGCGCACCCGCAAACCTTCCGTAATCCTCAATAGTTGAAACGACACCCGCTCCGCCCGATTCAAACATCGGGTCTTTGCATTTTGCGGGATCGGGCAGACCAAGGAAGCATTCCGTAAACTCTTCCAGTCCGTCGCCCTTGTCGTCATAGACCTTTGCCGCTCTGTCCAGCTTATTCTCAGGGATATAAAATCCCGTGTCCTCCATGCCGAGCGGCTCGAATATCTCTTTTCTGAGGAATTCGCTGTATTTCATTCCCGAAACCTGCTCAACAACAGCACCGAGAACATCAGCTGACAGACCGTAATGCCACATCGCACCCGGCTGATATCCAAGAGGACGCTTTCCGATCTCATTCACGAAATCCACCGTACTCATCTGAATCCCAAGCTCTTTTTCCTTTATGTTAGCATCAAACAGCGCACCCATCTGCTCCCCCGCAAATCCGCCCTCGGGATAGAGAATGCCCGAGGTCATGGTGAGCAGATCCTTTATCGTGATGTCCCTCTCAGCAGGGACAAGCTTTCCGTCAACAGCGACCTTTGCGTCCTTGAAGCCGTTCAGATACCACCATACCGATGAGAAAAGGTCAAGCTCTCCCCTTTCGGCAAGGCGCAGGACCGCACACGCAGTAATGGGCTTCGACAGCGAAAACAGCCTTACTATGCTCTTCCCGTTCATGGGGGTTTTCTTCTCTCTGTCCGCCTGCCCGAATCCGCATGACCATACCTGCCTGCCGTCCTTTACGACAGCCGCCGCACCGCCCGCTATCCAGCCGCCTGCTACCTCTCTTTCTCCGAGTTCAACTATTTTTTCAAGCTTTCTGAAATCCATTGCAATTCTCCTAATCGACCTTTTCTATTATTTTTATATTCTTATTTTCCGATGTGAATACAGGCTCGCTGTCATAATTCGTGTAATCGGGAAGAAGATGTCCGAGATACATCTCTATATTGTCCGTCATATCCTCGGGAACATCGGCAAGCTCCTTCGCCGCTTCCAGATTATATGCATCGGCATATGTATATCCGCCCTCATGATCCGAGTGCTTCCTGCCCTTCAGGCGCAGCGAAACACGCGTCCTTTTCACAGGCTGCGGCTTTTCATGATACACGGGCGTTTCGAGCGACGGCTCATTGTACACCCCGGGCATATAGCCGTTTCTTCCGCCTCTGTTGTTGTTCGGCAGCGATGCAGATGCGTTTGCACTTATCGACTGCATTCCGCCTGCGGGGAGAGGTTTCCTCGGCGTGAATTTGTAGGACTTTGCAGGCGGCGCAATATTCGTCTTTCCGTTTTTCGCGACCTGCGGACGGTTATCTATAAACAGCGGCCAGCCGGGAAGCTTCTTCAGCTCCGCCCTGTCGTCGATCCGCCTGTATAATGATATGTCATACGCAGCGCAGCCTATATAAAGCATAAACGCCGTCACCGCAGAAAGCGCATTGTCCGAGCCGAGCATAGTCGCAGTGATCGCAGCAACCATAGTTACAAGCGACGCTGTTACCGCCCATTTCTTTTTTCTTGCGGCAAGGCAGCCGAATATCGTCACCGCAGCAGCTATAAGCGGCGAGATATTCAGATATGCCCCGAGGCTGATATGTCCGAGGGAAACGGAGCCTATCGCTGCGAGTGCCGTCAGCACATAGTTCAGCCTGAACGCAGTATTGTTCTTTGACTTCGCCTCATATGCCGCAGGATAATGTGCATACGGATCCTTGGGATCGGGTGTGATATTTATCATTGCTGTTCTTCCTTTGTCAGAAACTGCTTATTTTTCCATTTGCCGCTTACTGTTCTTATGACTATAAGTATCGCTCTTACCACCCAGTCGCAGAACATAGCATACCATACGCCGATAACTCCGCAGTCGAGCGTAACTGCGAAAACGTAAGCAAGACCTATCCTGCAAAGCCACATTGAGATGACCGATACCCACATGGTATACTTCACGTCATTTGCAGCTCTTAGTGCATTCGGGAGCGAAAAAGCAGGCGGCCAGAATATCATGCTGAGTGATGAATGCCAGATTATGATAGTCTTTGCTGTCGAAAGTGCTTCGGGAGATACGCTGTAAAGCGAAAGTATCGGATCCAGCGTCAGAAGTATCATAGCCTCTGTTATGATTATCATTATATAGCAGAGCTTTGTGAGATACTTTATATCCTTTTCCGCTCCGTCATAATCCCCTGCGCCTACCCTCTGACCGATTATCGTTATCATCGCCATGCCGATAGACATTCCCGGGATACAGCCGATATTGCAGACCGTTCCCGCAACGGAATTCGCCGCAATGCCGACAGTTCCAAACATCGTGACTATCCTCTGCACAAGTATCTTTCCGAGCTGGAACATACTGTTTTCCAGACCGTTCGGCACGCCTATCCTGAGGATATTTTTTATGAGCGTGAAGTCAAGTCCGCCCTTGATGATGTTTTCCGTATGCACATCAAGCTTAGGATCGCCGATAAGCCGCATTATGACTATCGCAGCAACTATTCTCGATATGAGCGATGACAGCGCAACACCGCCCGCACCCATTCTGAATACATATATAAACAGCGCATTTCCGCCGATATTCAGTATATTCATCACAAGCGATGTTTCCATTGATATCTTGGAATTTCCCATCGAGCGGAACAGTGCCGCACCCGAGTTATACAGTGCTATGAACGGATATGATGCCGCCATTACCGCAAAATAAACAACTGCGCTTTCCATTACCTCGCTTTCGACATCTCCGAAAATAAGCGAAAGCAGGGGCTTGTTGAACATCTCACACAGTATCATCACGACGACTGAAAGTGCCAGCGTCGAAATGACAAGCTGATTTGCCGACAGACAGCCGCGCTTTTTGTCGCCCATTCCGATGAACTGCGAAACAACGACTGCGCCACCCGTAGCAAGTGCCGAAAAAATGTTTATGATAAGCACATTTATGCTGTCAACGAGGGAAACGCCCGAAACTGCGGCATCTCCCGCAGCGGAGACCATTATGATATCCGCCATTCCTACCGTTATGCTGAAAAGCTGTTCGATAACGAGAGGGATTATAAGCCTTGCAAGCTTCTTTCCTCTGTACACCTTACCTATCTCCTTGTATACATTCTTATTTTTATTATATACTTTTCGGCGGATAATGTAAATAGTTTTTTCAACAAAAAAGCGGACAGCTGAGGGAATTTGTTTCGCCCTCGGCTGTCCGCCTTATATTACGATTTAACTGTTATTGTCGTGCTGTCCCCGGTCAGGGTGATCGTATCGCCTGCCGAGTAAGTGTTTCCATCGTATTCAAACGTGGTTCCGTAATCGGATTTCAGCACGAACTGTTTGCTGTATGATGTCACGATATTTGGTTCTGCGCCGTCCTTTGTGAATGTCACAGAGTACGGCTTTGCGCTTATCGTAAGATCTCCGTTCACCTGCATATAATCCGTGAACCGCTGTTCGCCCGAATCATCGGTATAATACCATCGGTAATCGTCCATTGAAGTAATGTTGGATTTAATCTCGCTGTAATATATCCAGTCTCCCGCATATGCTTCTTTCCGATATACCGTATCGCTGCCTATCATGAAGGTCACAGTGATCTCCTTCTTATACAGCGCATAGAACTTTGTGCTGTATTCAACCCGAGCCTGATCTCCCGCACCATAGCTTGGTGTTTGCGGTGTCGCATAGCTTGAATCAACTCTGTCAACTCCGGATGAACCGGGTTTGAGTCCCGTTCCGTTCTCAAATCCGCTTGTAGCATCACCCCAGCCGATAAATGTTTTGCCGTCAAGCTCTGCGGGCATTTCGGGAAGAGTTACCATAGTTCCTTTGAGTACCAGCTTGTTAAGCACCTTAGAGCCGTTTCCGTCAACCATAAGGACCTCGATCACATCGCTGTACGCAACATAGGGAACCGTTATATCCATATCCTTTTCAACGATGGGAAGGTCTGCTGCGTTAAATCCCCAGATGAGCCAAGCCTTGCCGCTGTCATACTGCGGAACAACCGAACCTGTCGGTCTTGAACCTATTGCAACCTGCTCGGTCGCTATCGGAGTCGTGCTGTCATATGATGCGTAATATGTCACTGTTGCATATTCGGAAGGTATTACCGTATAAAGCGCAGTAACAGTCATATCTTCAGTGATAACGGTATCGGCAGTGAATTCAGTCACATCGTCACCTTCACCGTATACCCACATAGCTGTATAGCCGTCTGTTGCGGGCAGTTCGGGGATAGTGCTTACCGTTTCACCGCTCTTGACCTCTTCGGAATAGAACACATCGCCGTTTGCAATGAAGCTTACCTTATAATAAACCGTTTCATCGGCAGATGTTCCGGTAACTGTTGTTTCGGGAGCTGTCGTATCGGTAACGGGTGCTGTTGTTACTGTCGGATAGCTCGGAACTGTTATTTCGGGATAGTAATAGTTTCCCGCAGGAGAAGTCACGCCCGATCCGCTGCCGGATACATCATTTCTCGGCTTGGTTATAGGCTTTTCGACCTCATCGGTTATGATATATTTGCCCATGTCCTCGGTTTCCGGAGCAGATGCCTCAGGGGCAGCTGCTTCGGGAGCGGATGTTTCGGGAACTGCTGTTTCGGGAGCAGCCGTTTCGGGAGCGGATGTTTCGGGAACTGCCGTTTCGGGCAATTCTGCGGGTGCCTCTGTTTCGGGGACAGCTTCCGTCTGCTCCGCCGGTGCCTCTGTCTGAGGAGCAGCTTCGGATCCTTCCGTTACCTCGCCGCCGACCCTTTCAGCACCGCTTTCCGATATCTCTGTATTTTCGGTATCAACAGCCTTTATTTCGGGTGCTGTATCCTCAGTCTCGGAAGCTTCTGATATCGTGGGCTTTAGAGCAGGAACATCCTCGCTGTTCATTGTAAAGTCAGACGAGCCGTCACCGTAGATACCGCCGCCGTTTCCGTTACTTTCGGAATCTTCAATGTAGCTTCCGCCGCCCATTATTCTGTTGATAACGTTCTGCTCTATATCCATAAGATTAGTGTTGTTGGATTCAACAACTCTTGATCTTATCAGCATAGGCACAAACTCATAGAATGCGTCATGAACAGGCGATTCACCATCGCCGAGAGGACGTATGCTTCCGTTCTCATCAATGATAACGAATTCTGCTCTGCCGTCCTTTTCTGCGGGATTTCCGGTATTCTCATTCTTTAAAGTATGGATATCGACAGCCTTGTCAACGCCGACATCTTCACTTTGGATAATATTTCCCTCTTCATCGAGTATAGAAACATTTACAAGTCCGTGGTAAGTAGTTTCATCGATATTATATCCGCCGCTGCCGTCATCTCTGACGGAAACGCTGAACGATGTTCCTCTTACAGCCATCGTAGCCTTAGGCGCATTGACCTCATAGGAAGAATTCGCAGAAAGCGGATTTGTGATCTCATTCAGGATAGTTCCCTGCCTGAGATTTACGGTAGTTCTGCTGTCAGCCGCAGTTCCCGCAGCATTAAGCTCAAGCACAGTTCCGCCGTCGAGCAGAATGTACTTATCGTTGTCAAGAACTACTCGCAGAGTGCTTTCCTCGCCGACGGAAAGAACATCTCCGCTTTCAAGGTTCATTCCGACATACGCCTCAAGATCGCCCGAGCCCTCACGGTAAACAGTGGAATCGCCCGTCATCTCGAAGACCTTCAGGACTCTGTAAGCGTCCTCCTTTGTAACATTATAGCCAACAACAGCGGCAGTTCCGCCCACAACAGCGATAGCTGCGACCGCGAATATTATCTTCATTTTCAATGTCAGTCCTGCAATAAATGCCTTTAAACTCATTTGTCATCGCCTCCATCAAACAAAATAAAAAGAGTACAATCATCGATAACCGCACATAGGACAAATGCCTAACAAATGCAGCCCGACAACCATACTCCCGAATCTTTCAAAGCTTAGGTTCGCGCTTTGCGACACCGATTTTCATCGGCTTTGCCTTTTAATTTGTTATCTGCATTATATCACATCTCATTTTAATTTGCAATAGGTCAACAGAATTTTTGTTAATTCAATCAAAAATATCTGATAATTGCAATAAATGAATGACATTTTTCACAATCAACTTTTGCTTATTATGCCAAGATCAGCAAGAAATTCAGCCGATCTTCTCTGTCGGTCGATAAAAGAAGTCTCAATAAGCACGGATTTCGCATTGGAAAGCTTAGCCTCAAAGTGATATTTGAACAGCCTCCAGTTTATCTTTCCGTCACCGACAGCAAGGTGAAGATCATTTTCGAGGTCATTATCATTTATATGCATATGCTTGACATAAGGCGAAAGCAGATTCACCCATGTGTCAAGATCATTGCCGAAAACCGCTGCATGCGCATAGTCCATGCATACGCCGAAATTGTCCATATCGGCAAGCAGCATTGCTATCTCCGAAAGCAGAACGGGGGAAAAATCAAACATATTCTCCATATAGATGTCCAGATCGGAATATTCCGGAAGTATTCTCCGCCAGAACTGCTCGTTGCGCTCTATCCAGTTCATGACATAGATATTTGCCGTCAGCTGCGGCGAATAGTTGGTGTGGAACACCACGCCCTTTGCACCGATCATGCGGGCTGCTTCAAGGCTCTGACGTATCCTCAGCTCGGCGGTCTTGCGTATCCTTCTGTCATCGCTGAAAATGAGGACATCAAAGAAATCGCCGTGAGATGTACAGTAATCGGGCAGCTCGTGCGCCTTATAGCGGCTTATTATCTCGTCCATGCGGCGCTTGTCGTCCAGAACATCGGGTGAAAAAAAGTCGTTGAATTCAAAGCCGAAGCCGTATTCTTCGGCAAGCGCAATGCTCTTGTCAAGCTCGTCAATTTTCGGGATTATCAGAAATCTGCTCATTTTCAGTCCCCTTTTCATTTTTATCGGTGTCAACAGCTGTCAGCGAATACACGAAAACTCCCTTGGATTTGCCCTTAAGCGGTATCTCGCCTATCGGTTCGGCTTCTATCCTGTTCTTGACCTGCTCATAGACCTTCTCGCTGATAAGCACCTGTCCTCTCTTGGCATTAGATTCAAGACGTGCCGCCGTATTGACGGTATCGCCTATCGCCGTGTAATCCATACGGAAATCGCAGCCGATGTTGCCGACTACGGCAGGTCCGCAGTTCACGCCGACGCCGAAGCTTACGGATTTTCCGTATTTTTCGAGGAATTTGCTTTCGATCGCATTTCCGCCGCTCACTATATCCCAGGCAGTTTTTACCGCCCTGTAAACATAATCATCGAGATCGAACGGGGCATTGAATACCGCCATAGTAGCATCGCCTATGAACTTGTCAAGAGTACCGCCGTTGCTGAATATCGCATTTGTTGTGAGATTCAAATAGCTGTTGAGGATATCAACGACCTGCTCAGGCTCCAGACTCTCGGACATCGGCGTAAATCCTCGGATATCGACGAAAAGCACGGCAATGTCACGGTTCTCGCCGCCCAGCTTGATGTGGTAATTTCCAGTTTTTGCGATCTCCTCAACGACCTGCGGCGCAACATATTTCTTGAAAGCCGCCGTGATCTTTCTCTTTTCAATAGTTTCCTCGGCATATTTCCTTCCAAGATTTGTAAGGTAGGAAACAAGTGAGCCTAGCGGCGCATAAAGCATCGGAAATGCCGTTCCTGCGTTGTTCAGCGCAATGCAGCATATCCCCCAGCCCGCAATAAGAACTATAACGGCAGGCGTTGATGCCCTGAATTTCAGCTTCCTTGACACAAAGTAAGCGCAGCCGGCGATAACAGCCGCCGCAAGTGCCGAGATGCCTCTGTTTGCGGGAACGGGACACTTTCCGTCAAGCAGTGCCTGAACTATGTTCGCATGTATTTCCGCTCCGTACATCTGGTCAGCACTGTTCGGGACGGAAAACTGATCCTGAAGTCCCGATGCATATGCGCCCACGATGACTATGCAGTCCTTGAATACCCTCGGGTCAACAGATCCGTCAAGGAGGCTTGAAAGTGAGATATGCTCGTAATCGTAAGGTCTGCCCGCATAGCTTATCCACATTCTTCCGCTGCTGTCCAGCTTCGGGATATTTTCCGTTATCCCAAGGCGGCTGCAGTAGAGAGAATAGGCCTCGGCGGCGAAGCTTCGGTATGTCTCACCGTTCCATTCTGCGGAAACAAAGGCGGAACGCACTATTCCGTCCTCGTCGGGCGTTGAATTTACAAAGCCCGCAGCTGCGCAGTCCGCAATTATCGGCTGCTCGATGTTTTCAATATTGAAATAGTCAATATAGGGCTTTCCGTCCGCATCTGTTTTGTATACCGTATTATAGTTTATGTATGAACCCGCAGCAACCCGTCCGCTTTTTTCGCACGCAAGACGCAGTTCTTCATCACCCTCGCTGTCCATATCTCCGAAGATCATAATATCAAGCGCAATAACGGCAGGCTCATCTCCCAGCGCATTGATAACATCCGCATATACGCTTCTTGACCATGTTCCGAACGGACCTATATCCTGCAGCGTCTTATCATCTATCGCAACTATTTTTATCTTGTTGTTTATCCCCCTCGGGTTCTGATACAGCTTATCTCTCAGAAGGCTGTCAAACGTATAGAAAACATCGTAAAATGCAGCAAGGAACACCAGTATGAACACAACAGCCGTTTCAATTGCAGCAGATGCAGTCTTTTTCTTCATATTTTACCCCCATGATAAACATATCTGCAAATTTATAAATAAATTATAACATATCGTTTCTCTTTTGTCACTACATTTTTTAAATATTTTAGATATAAATTTTATTTTGCTATTTACATTCACCAAAAGATGTGTTATAATGTTCATATAATTGCAGTAAATCCGGCTTTTGCAGTTTATATCACTTTTTATGGAAAGGATCGTACATTATGGACAGGAAAACAGGCGCCGTTTCATCGGACGTTTTACTTGAGCAGATCTTCAGCATAACACAAAATCTCTATGCGGAAATGTCCCGTCCCGACAGCAACGCAGAAAACGATCACAACGCTATCTACCGCCTGCTTACCGACCTGGGACGAACACTCGTCAATGCCGACAGAGCCAGTTTCTGGAAGTGGGACAAAAGAAATCATTCTCTCTGGACAACAGCCGCAGTGGGCGCAGGCAGGATCACTATCCCCGAAGGAACGGGACTCGTCGGAAAGGCACTTGCAGAGCAGCGTGCCATCGTTACAAACGATCCATATAACGACCCCGACTTCAATTCAGATGTTGACAAAAAGACAGGCTATGTGACAAAGTCCATACTCGTAATGCCGATATCGAACTGCAAGGGCGAATTCATCGGCGCATATCAGGCTATAAACAAGCTTGACAGCGAGGCGGGCTTCGACCTCAGCGAGGATGTAAAGCGGCTTTCCCTCGCAGCATTCATCTGCGGCATAACACTCGAATCCGACAGCTTCCTCGATGATTCTCAGCATGACAAGCTGACAGAGCTAAAAAACAGAATGGGCTTCTATAACGACTATAATAAGGTATACGAAAAGATCATCTGCGACACCGAAAGCCTCAGGAACGTTTCCCTCTTTATCTGCGATATCGACTTCTTCAAGAAGGTCAACGATACATACGGACATAATGCGGGAGATGCAGTGTTAAAGCACGTAGCCGCAAATTTCCGGAAGAATTCAAGGATATGCGACGGCGTTTACCGCTGGGGCGGCGAGGAATTTATCGTTATCATGCCCGATACATCGGCTGAGCAGGCTGCGGAAGCGGCAGACAGGCTCAGGATCTGCATAATGGATTCCGTCTGTCATTTTGAGGATCTCGACATCAAGGTAACAATGAGCTTCGGCGTAACTCAGCTCGATCCGTCAAAATCCATTGAAGACAACATCAAGGACGCAGACGAAAAGCTTTATAAGGCAAAGGAAAGCGGAAGAAACCGCGTCATCCTGTAACCACGAAGAAAGGAATGATATAAAATGTCAAAAACGATACTCGTTACAGGCGGTGCTGCAAGC
>USNJ01000014.1 GCA_900556055.1 uncultured Ruminococcus sp. | reverse complement strand
CCCGCCTCACCGATCTCGTCTGCACCGACAGGCAATGTTCCGAACGCGAGATCCCCGAATATGTCTGCGACAAGCTGAACCACACTCACGGCGAAATATGCGTAGAAGTGCGCTTCAACAACTCGGTAAAGTGGCGCATCATCGACGAATTCGGCGTTGAACTGCCCAAATATGACGAAAGCGGGAATATCCTGCTTGATTTCACATGGTCGGATATCGAATCGCTTTATAACTATATCCTGACTTTCGGGGACAAAGCCGAGATAATCTCACCCGATAATATCAGGAATGAATATATCGGATATCTCAAAAAAATTCTCGGCAGATATGAAACATGACATACTGATGTCACATTTCCCGTGTTATGATAATCTCATAAATGAAAGTGAGGTTATCATTATGGAATATGAAGCTGCGCTGCAAAAGCTTTTTCGGGATATCGGAAACAGCGGCATCATGGTGCTTTCGACCTGCTCGGGCGATCGTGTGACATCACGCCCTATGAGTGTTGTTGTCATTGACGGCAGATTTTACTTCCAGACGGACGAAACCTATCTGAAATACCGTCAGCTGACGGATAATCCGCATATCGCATTGTCCATAAAAAACTATTCGGTCGAGGGCATTGCCCGTGATATCGGCAAACCATCGGAAAATGCGGAATTTATGTCAGCTATGACAACACATTTCCCGAGTGCGGTATCAAGATGGTCTGCGCTGCCTTCTGAGCGTGTCATTGAAGTATCTCCGACGCTTATAAGGTCATGGATATACGAAAATGATGTCCCGTTTATGGAACATTTTGATTTTACAAAACAAATTTACATCAGGGAGAGAATGCTATGAAACGTGAACTCGGAATAGCACGCTGCGGACTTGCCTGCTGCATATGCTCGGAAAATGAGGATTGCAGCGGCTGTCACAGCGACAGCTGCCATGACAAAGATTGGTGCGAAAACAGAAAATGCTGCATCGAAAAGGGATATGACCATTGCTTTGAATGTCCCGAAACCGAATGCCGAAAAGGCATGCTCGGAAAGCCGAAGCCGTTCGCATTCACAGAATTTGCGCGAAAAAACGGCGTTGAAACGCTGCTTGACTGTCTTGAAAGGAACGAGGCAGCAGGCGTTGTATATCATAGAAGCGGCATCACGGGAGATTACGATATTGACGATGAAGCGGCGCTTATGAGGTTTATCGAAAATGGAAAAGTTTGATTTTAAAAAGGAATACCAGGATCTCTATATGCCAAAAACGGAACCGTCAATAGTGACCGTGCCCGAGATGAAATTCATCGCAGTCAGGGGAAGCGGAGATCCGAACACATCTCCCGAATACAAACAGGCGATGGAAATTCTCTACGGTCTGTCATTCACGATAAAAATGTCAAAAATGAGCGGCAGCCGACCCTACGGCTATTTTGAATATGTCGTTCCGCCGCTTGAAGGCTTCTGGTCGGTCAATGACGGAATATTTGACGGACTTAACATCACTGACAAAAGCAAATTTCACTGGATATCCGTTATCCGTCAGCCTGATTTCGTAACTGAAAGCGTATTTGAACAGGCAAGGGCGGAAGCTGAAAAGAAGAAAAAAGCCGATATGTCAAAAGCTGAATTAATCACAGTTTCAGAGGGACTTTGCGTTCAGTCGATGCACATCGGAAGCTACGACAGCGAACCGTCAACCATACTGAAAATGCGTGAATTTGCCGAAAAAAACGGATACTCGGAGGATCTTTCTGACACTCGCCTGCATCACGAGATCTATCTTTCTGATCCGAGAAGATGCGCCCCGGAACGTCTGAAAACCGTCATAAGACACCCGATAAAATAAAAGCTCTGCGTCCATGCATCAAAAGCATGAACGCAGAGCTTTTTTATCTCAGAAAACAATTATCCCGACTATAAAGAGAATTATGCAGACTGCGATAATGACCGCACCAAGCACCTCACTGCCCGTCTGCGGAGATGCTTTCGGCTTATCTTCAGGCTTTGCATCATTCTTTTTTTCATCGCCGGATATGATCTCATAATCGACCGACCTGTCAAAAAGATCATCTTTTCCATTGCCGTTCCAATCGTGCATGATACCGCCTCCTTATACTAATACTAAAAACCCATTGAATTATGGGAATCTCTCGCTGCAAAACCGCATATATCAAAGCTTTTGCGGAGATTTTCTCCATAATTCCAATGGCTTTTATTAACAGGAGATTTTTCATGATAGATTTTCATACCCACGCTTTCACGGAAAGCATAGCCGAAAGAGCAATAGAAAGCCTCGAAAGCAATTCCCCCTGCCGCCCGAAAACAAGAGGCACGGCTGCGCAGCTTCTCGCAGCGATGGATAAATGCGGCATTGAACGCTCCGTCCTGCTGACCATTGCCACAAAGCCGCATCAGCAGACCGCCATAAACAACTGGGCGGCTGAGGTAAAATCGGACAGGCTGCTGCCCTTCGGAAGCGTCCACCCCGATGCTCCCGACGCAGCCGATGAGCTGGAAAGGATAAGATCGCTTGGACTTTACGGCGTGAAGCTCCACCCCGATTATCAGCATTTCTATGCCGATGAGGAACGTATGATACCTATATATAAAAAGTGTGCCGAGCTGAAGCTGCCCGTTCTCTTCCACTGCGGAATGGATGTTATTTCACCGCACGATGTTCACTGCACACCGAAAGCCGCCCTGACCGTGCATAGGCGTGTACCGGAACTGACCATGATACTTGCGCATCTCGGCGGAAATTATATGTGGGAGGAAGCCGAAAAATATCTCGCAGGCGAGGACGTTTATCTTGACACTGCATTCGTAAGCGGAAGGATCCCCGACAGTGCCGCATCCCGCATAATAAAGAAGCACGGGGCAGACAGGATACTCTTTGCAAGCGATATGCCGTGGCAGCTGCCGTCGGAAACACTGCTGATGCTGTCAAGACTCGGACTCGACCATAAAGAAACAGAAATGATAACACACAAAAACGCTGAAAAGATACTTTTTGATTAATATTCATATAATATATTCGGCGATTTGCCGAAAGTATCACAAAAAACAATGCTGATTTTCATGCAATGTTAATGCGTTTTTGTCTATATGTTCCTATTAAACAGGCACAATTTGTTCAAAATTACATATTGCGAAATCGTTACATAAATGTTATAATGAAGAAGTATCATAGGCAGGAAGTATCTGACAGATGCAAACGGCTTATAGCCGGCGGCACGAGTGACCTTTTTATGCTGCCGGATCAAATTCATCCATTATCGGAGGTGTCGGATTATGAAGACTTTTATCTATACTGCCACTGACGTTCAGGGAAACACCGTCAAGAATGCAAGGATGCAGGCGGAGGACGTCAATGACTTTTTAGATAAAATCAACGAAAAAGGTCTTTTCTGTTCGAGCTACAAAGAAACGAACTCAAAAGGCGACAAAAATCTTTATAAGTTCAAGACCAAGGAGCTTTCGTTCAACTGCCGTCAGCTCAGCGCCATGATCGGCTCGGGTCTTACGCTTGTAAAGGCTCTGGATATCCTTTATAAGGAGCAGCCAAAGGAAGGCTCCAAAAGGGTTTTCAGAGAAGTATATGAGGAGGTTCAGAAAGGTCGTTCCTTCTCCGACGCACTTAGAATGCAGGACGGTGCTTTCCCTGACTTCTTTATCAGTATGATCGCCGCAGGTGAAGCTTCAGGTCAGCTCGACGTTATCATGAAAAGACTTGAGGATCACTACGCAAAGGAAGGTACGCTGGCAAACAAGATCAGAGGAGCTCTTATCTATCCTATCATCCTAGTTGTCCTCCTGGTTGCCGTTGTTATCGTCCTCTGTCTTACGGTACTTCCTACTTTTAAAGACATGGCAGGAAATAACGTAAACGCTATCGCTAAGTTCCTGTTCGCATTCTCAGACAGTATGAAATATCACTGGTACATTTACATACTCGTTCTCGGACTTATCATTTTCACGATCATCTATCTCATGAAGATCGAAAGCGTAAAGTACAAATGGGATAAGTTCATCCTGAAGATCCCTATGGTCGGCAAGCTCCTCGTAAAGGTATATACAGGACGTTTCGCAAGAACCCTTTCAAACCTTTACTCAAGTGGTATCCCGATGGTAGAGGCTCTCGAAAGATCCTCCAGGATCCTCAGCAACTCATATGTGGTAAAATCCTTCGAAACTGTTGTTGACGAAGTAAAGCAGGGCGATCAGCTCTCCGCAGCTATCCAGAGAACAGGCATATTTGAATCCATGTTCACCTCCATCATCTTCGTCGGCGAGGAATCAGGTGCTCTTGATACCATTCTTTCCAAGACATCCGACTATTACGAAGAAGAGTCAGACTCAGCTATCACTCAGCTGGTCGGCATGATCGAACCTATCATGCTGATCCTCATGGGTCTCGTAATCGGTCTTGTTCTTGCGGGTATCTTCCCTCTGCTGTATTCCGGTATGGCAAACATCGAATAATCGGCAGAATGAGCGTCGGAATACGCTCAAAAACAAAGGATAAATTTGCTTTTGGGATCAGGGTGCCGTCAAAGAACGAGTTCCTCAGCCCGGCAATGATATTATTATAATTTATAAAAAATTAGTGAGGTGACGAGTATGCTTTCATTTGATATTACAGACAGACATATCAGGGTCGTTCACGGTATTGAAAACCGCGGACGTATCAAGATATACGACGCTACCACGATCGAGGTAAGCGAAGGTCTGATTGTAAACGGTCATATAAAAGATATACCGAAGGTTGCAACTCTCATTAACGAAGAGTTGAAAGCAAAGAAGATCAGCGATAAGGATGCTGTTGTCAGCATTTCCTCCAACCTTGTAATTTTCAAGGAACTTCATATTCCTAAAGCTAAGGGCATGCAGCTGCTGACAATGGTTCAGAACCAGATGCAGCACACAATGGGTATCTCAGACGATTACAGTATTTCATATACTATCGCAGGCGACATCGAGGAGGACGGCGTTCAGGCGCAGAGGATCCTCGCAACAGCTTGCCCGTTCGAGATCGTTGACTGCTTCAGAAAAGTATTCGGCTTCCTCGGAATCAACCTGAAATCAATTGCCGTTTCCTGCAACTGTATTTCACGTCTGATCCTGAATGATATGAAGATCAGAGCCAAGATGCCTCTGCTCGTTGTTCAGATCGACCCGAACTTCGTCAGCCTGAACCTTTACGAGAACCATCAGCTCTCATTCTCAAGATTTGCATCTATCGATCCTGCGGATTATGAAAACTCCAAGGATTATGTTTACGAGGCTGTCAACGAGAATATCTTCAGAATGTTCCAGTTCCATAAATCCAAGAACAACGGTGCTTCAATCCAGAACGTTATCTTCTACGGCGATACCACAGAGTATAACCGTCTGACAGACGCTCTCGAGGGAATGGACATCACAGCAAGCCTGCTTCAGGTGCCCAGCGTTATCTCGGGTTACGAAAATATCGAATTCTCCAACTATGCAAACGCTGTCGGCGCAATGTTCAAGCGTCAGAGAGATGTTGAGCGTATCAACCTGCTGGAAGTTGATGACTCCTCCGGACGTACTGCTGCAGGTGCTTCCTTCTTCACTGCTGTCGGAATCACAGCTGCTGTATCCGCTGCACTGGTAGCACTTGTTGCACTCGGAATCAACATCAACATCACAGCAATGGAAAAAGAGATAACCGATATTGATACATACATCAACAGCCAGGAGGTCCTTGATAAGATCGCCGCAGTTGATAAGGCTCAGGAGCAGATCGATAAGGTCGCTACATACAAGAATCAGGCAGTAAAGGTATCGACTGCATTCGACAGTATGCCTGTACTTAAGACCGAAGTGTTCAACGATGTTGCAGACAGCTTCAAGGCTGTTAAAGGCGCTTACTGGAACGAAGTTGCTTATGAAGACGGCATCTTTGCGATAACAGGTGTTGCAGATAATGTTGATGCTCCTTACCAGGTAGCTCAGAACATCTTCGACCTCGATAAGTATGATAACATCACATACACAGGTTTCAAGGAGCCCACGGACTCGGAAGAAGGCGCTACAAGCTATTATAAGTTTGAAATGACTATCCAGCTTCGCCAGAATATTGCTCCCGAAGCGGAAACACAGCCCGCAGAAACAGAAGCTGCGGCTGAGGAAGGCGGTGCTGAATAATGAAACTTTCACAGAGAGATAAAGTCATTTTCCTTGCAGTTGTTGCATTCCTGATTATTCTTCTGGGCGGTGTATTGTTCGTTAAGCCTAAGTTCCAGGAAAAACAGCAGACACAGATCACACTTGAAAACAAGAAAAGTGAAAGACAGTCCGTTGATGATAAGATAGGTACTCTTGACAGCAAGAAGGAAGAACTCAAGAACTCCATTAAGGACGTTGAAAAGCTTGAAGAAAGATTCATTCCTCATATTGATACATATGAAGTTGAACCTATGCTTTTCGACCTTATCAGAGCAAGTAAGATCGAGATACTTTCTTCTGAATATGAACTTATGACAGAAGAAGAGATCCAGAACTACGTTTACGAAAAGTACGCAGTTGCTTATCCGATGCGAATGGATGCTGACCTGAACGGCGAGCTTCCTCAGGAAGTTATCGACAAGTACAATGGCATCAAGGCTGAAGCTCCCGCAGGCGTTGAGATCGGTCTGACAACAGCTAAGATAGGTTTCTCCGGTCCTTTCGAGGATCTGCTTGCAGCTCTTGACAACATTGCTGCTGAAGACAAGACCCTGATCGTAACAGGCCTTGAAGGCAAGAGCAGCGACGCAAAAGGCGAAACAGACACCGATGAAGACGGACCTTCCGGAGTACTCACTGTTTATGTATTCCACATCGAGCATATGGCAGATGTAACTGACTGATAAACGTCCTTGCAGGGTCTGAAAAATACGGACCCTGCGGGGAATTTCAGTATTTTTATTCGGGGCAAACCGGGTAGAGATACTGATTTCCGATGCAGCCGATATGTCAGCGGTATCGGAAATCAGTATCCCGCGGATGGCGTGATACCGGTTTTTAATAATCTATAAATTAAGAAAGGTGGTATTTATATGGCGGACAAAAAAGTCAGACGGCACAAGCGCACCAAGGGCGTTGTTCTGTTCACAGTTGTTGCGATTATGTTTATGCTCCTTATCATGATAATGGCTACTTTAGCGGTTGTTTCGTCTGCTAACAGACGTACATATACCAAGTTCAAGGAAAATCAGGCGTATTTTACAGCGAGATCGGGTCTCGAAAGCGTTACCACGGCTCTCTGGAACTATACCTATGACAGCGGCAACAGGAATGACTGGCACTCTTATACAGATAATTCCATTTACAACAGCTTTCTGTCAATGATGTATGATACATCCGATCCGAACAATCTTCAGAGAACCACACAATATATCGTAACAGGCAACCTTACTATCGATCAGCTGGAAGCAAACAGCGATGTTGCAAAGATCGTTGTTGAATTTCCTCAGCCTGAAAAGAATGTCGGCGGTTCAAACCAGGTCGTAAACGGCGACCTCGCTTACCTCTACGGTGAATGTACGGTTTATATCCAGAAAACAGGCTTAAAGACCGCTAAGATCATTTCCCATTCAAAGCTCGGCGACTGCGAAAGCACTGTCGTACTTTATACCGGTCCTAAAACCGAAAAGCCTAATATCTTTAAGAACGCAGTAACAACATTTTCAGGTGCGGGTGCCGATAATATGTCTGTTTACGGCGGTACTGCCGCTAACATCAGTGCAGATCCCAGTGACCCTCTGATCGATGTTAATTATACCAACAGCGGAACTACAGTAACAGGTTCGGGATATATGAACGCCAACGCAAAAACAGACAATGTTAACATCACCATTGGAGAAAGCAGCTGGGTCGTTGCAGGTGATTTTACAATTAATAACCAGCCTTCAATTACCACTACTTATGATGATATAAAAATGTATGTCGGCGGAAAAATATCCGGAAATATGCCAAAGATCGGAACAGCAGATAAGCGTATAGATGTATACTGCGATACTTACGAATCATATAACGGCGGTGAGATATACGGAGATCTTTACATATTTGACGAAAATAACGCAGGCGCAACCATTAAAGGAACCATTCACGGTAATGTCTACTACATGGGCACCGGCAATATATCGTTTGAAAATACAAATATTTCCGGAACCCTTTATACCGGAGGAACGATCACTCACACAAATAATCTGACCCTTAACGGAGCAACATACGGACCAAGCGACAGCGATGCTGATATCATGACAAACGCAGGAATCACGGCTCCTACAAATCCTCCGACAAAAGATGAAGTTCTTGCGGATCTTCCTTCACTGGAGGATGTTCAGAAGGTTTATGCTGCTCCCGACGGATCAGGCGATGTATATAATGCCTGGGCATACAAAACGACAGGTGCGGCAGGTTCTGAGGTCTATACACCTTATACACCCGATAAAGTCGCTGATTATAAAAATAACGACAACTGGGTAGAATGGGGCGGTATAAGCGGACTTACCATGGAGAACGGATATTATGTGATCGATGCAACAACAAACGATATAAATTATCACGTTTCTGCATCGTACAGCACTTTTATACCGAATGATGCAAAGCTTATGATCAAAGGCACAAATCAGGTAAACTTCTATTTTGATGAGGGAAATTATTCCTTCCCGGACAGATCAATAGTTACAAATGAATCTATCCTGAATGCGGGCAATATCGTAATGTCATCAACAGGTACTAACAACATCACACTGAATACACATATGTACTTCTGGGGAGCATCCAACGTTTACCTGAACAATAACCCACAGATCAATTCTTATGTGTATGCCCCTGACAGCAATCTTTATATTGCTACACCCGGTCCTGCGCTTGACAGGATCTCAGGCAATATCTCCTATGACGGAGACAGCACAATAAGCAATTCAAATGTTACAGGTATCGGTTCACTTGTATTTAATACAATGAACGGAGCAAATGCTTCAAAATATTTCTATCTGCCGCAGAAATCGGATACTCCTGACGTAGGAACACCTGGTAAGTTCTGGCAGGATCTCTACTATCTGAATTACTAAGAGAGGAGAATGAGCATGAAAAAGTTAAGCAAAAAACTTAAAGGCATGACACTGGTCGAACTTGTTGTTGCGATTGCCATTCTCGGATACGCTTCTCTGATGCTGGCGGTTGCGCTGGCTCAGGTAGCGGCTATCAATAAGGAAAACCACCAGTTCAACGAGCGTATGTCCAATCAGGTCAAGATCGCCGAAAACGCAAGCGACACCACTTCGGGCGTAACGGTAACGGAAAACGAAATAAAGCTTATTGTTACAAACAGAGCAGGCTTTACTTCGGGAACATACAAGATGACCGGCGACTCCTGCTACGTAGATGTTGCAGGCACAACAGACGTTTCAGGAAACGACAGAGATGCAACAAAGGCGGATTTCAAGTATTACAACGTTCTTATTCCTCCCAAGAAGCCAACACCGTAACAGTGGAGGTACAGTATGAAAATAATGAAAAAATTAAAGGGTTTTACCCTTATCGAACTTATCATTGTCATGGCTCTGCTTGTCAGCGTGCTTACTGCTATTCTCCAGCTGATGCAGCCTGTAAATGAAGCATTCTCCGATTCGACGGTATACGATGAACAGCGTACCGTCGAGGACGGAATTATTTCCTACATCTGCGAAACAACAAGATATGCAAAAAACATCTCGATCATTGATAAGGGCGTTTCTCTGAAAAATTCCGACGGCACATCATATACAGGCTACGGCGGAAGCTCTGATCTTTCAAGTGCAATTACATATTTTAAGGAGATAAACAGCCTTACATCAGCTGATGACAGCAAGATCCAGATAATCGTTATCGACAGACACACCGAATTCCAGAACGGCGCAAATTCATACAAAGGAAGACTCATCCGCATGAAGGGCTGGGATTCCTCCTACGCATCATGGACATCGCCCGTTTCAAATACCGTTGTAAGCACTTCATCTGCATGGCAGACCAAGGCAAGATATATGGCTCTCGGCCCCGCATTCTACGGCAAAAATTCATACGATATCACTCTCCCGAATGATGTTGACGGAAGCGGTAATCCCGTAAATCAGCTCCCCAGAGGCTTCGATATCCAGGTAAGCCCCAAGACAGCGAAGAAAAATGTTGACACGCTGATGAAAGGCTCCGTTACCAACATGAATTATACGATCGCTCCTACTACGATCGACTATCAGACATTTGATGCACCGGGAATCGCAGGCACAAACAGCCTTGAAAACAACGACACCTACATCATCTTCGTAAACCCATCGTAACATTTACGATCTAACCGCCAAACCGCCTGCGTTACACAGCGCAGGCGGCAAAAGCGGAATATTTTATGATGAAAAATTATTATTTTTTCGGGAAATTTACTTGCGGCAAATGTGAAGCTTCGTCGTTTTGCAATAAAAAATCACCGCAGACCCTCTCGGATTTACGGCGATTATAATAAATCGGAAGTAAATTTCCCGTCTGAATAATTCAGACAGCAGGTACGGTAAGCAGATTTGCATACCACTGAACAACAGGATCTCCAAGGAATATCGCAAAGCCTATTCCGATTGCGAGCCAAGGACCGAACGCAAACTGCGAATCCTCACTGCGGCGCTTCCGGATAACTCCGTACACAGCACCCACGAGAATTCCTACTCCTGCGGCTACGAGAACCTTCTGCCAGCCAAGCATTATTCCTGCGGCTGCCATCAGAATGACATCTCCCATGCCAAAGCCGAATACAGGTCCCTGCTCCTTGATCTCAGCTTCGAGCTTTTCAAGCTCGGTCTCAAGCTTTCTGATCTCTCTTGTGTCCTTGTTTGTGAGAGAATTCATCTCCTTCAGCCGCTTGCGTATCTTTCTCGCAGATGAACGGTTTTCGTCCTTCGCTGACATAAACAGCGGAGTCAGCACAAAGCCGATCAGAAGGAACGGCACGCTTACTGCAAATGCTCCGATGATGCTGTCCTTCATGCTGCACATTCCGTAGCGGATAACATTCACCTGAGGAAGTGCAAGAACAGCTGCCGCAGCGCTTATCGCAGCCATTATCAGCAGAACGGCAAGCGTCATCTCCTGAGTGTCATAATCCTCAAAGCCTATTACGATCACTGTCGATATAAACAGGCACATGAGAACAGGCATCATAATACCCGTTCCAAAGAAATCATACTTCAGAAAAACAAGCACAAAAAGAATTGCATTGAGCGATTCGACCAGCGGATAACGCCCCGAGATCTTCTGTCCGCAGCTGCGGCACTTTCCTTTCAGCACAAACAGCCAGCTGATTATCGGGATAAGATCATAACGCTTGATCTCAGCTCCGCAGGTCATACAGTGCGAATTCCTTTTCGTAAGCGATTCGCCCGCAGGCAGACGATAGATACAGACGTTCAGAAAGCTTCCGATACATGCGCCGAAAATAAACACGACTATGTAAACCACGATCTGACCTATCAGTCCCATTAACATTACATTGTCCATTTTGCTACGCTCCTTTAAAATAATGTACATTCATATTTTAACATATTATTTTATAGAATACAAGCATTTTCATCCCGAAAAAACGATAGGAGGATAAAATTCAATGAAAAACGTACCTATAGGTCAATATATGGTCAGCAAGGGGATCATAACGGAGGAACAGCTCCAGAATGTCCTCGATTTAAAGAAAAAGGAAAATGTCCCGGGAAAATTTTTTGGAGATTATCTTCTTGAACTCAAATACGTTTCCGAAGAACAGTTTGCTCAGGTGCTTTCCGAAAAGCTGAACGTGCCTTATGTTGATCTGAATGACCCGAATCTTGCGATCTCTCAGGAAGCAGTCAGAAAGATCCCCGAGGCTCAGGCTAAGAAGCACACCGTTATCGCTATCAAGATCACGGGCAAAAGACTTACCGTTGCTACAAACGACCCTGTAAACTTCTATATCTTTGAGGATATCAAGGTTACAACGGGTATGGATATCGTACCTGTTATCGCATCCAAGACCGCTATCATCAAGGCTATCGGCAAAAACTACTCGATGCAGAATACCGATAATATCCTCGACAGCGTAAACAGCCAGTTTGTAAACGAACAGGATCTCGGTATGGATGATGAATCCGCTGAACGTATTGACAATGCTCCTATCGTTAAGCTCGCAACTACTATCGTTGAAAACTCCTTCCGTGCGGAAGCAACGGATATTCATATCGAACCGTTCAAGACCTTCACAAGAATAAGAATCCGTGTAAACGGCGACCTTATCGAACTCATGAACGTTTCAAATGTCGTACATACTTCACTCGTTACCCGTCTTAAGATCATAAGCGGCATGAACATCGCCGAGAAGCGTATCCCTCAGGACGGCCGTTTCTCTCAGGTCGTTGACGGAACCACACTTGATGTCCGTGTATCTAACCTGCCTACGGTAAACGGCGAAAAGGTCGTTATCCGTATCCTTTCCACAGGCGATGTTGCCCTCAGAAAGATCACAGACCTCGGTATGTCCGACTACAACTACAAGAAGTTTGAAGCCATGCTGAAGGTTCCTCAGGGCGTTATGCTCGTTACAGGTCCTACAGGTTCCGGTAAAACAACAACTCTTTACGCCGCTCTCGGTGAGATGGCTAAGCCTAATGTAAACGTAATTACTGTCGAAGACCCTGTCGAAAAGAATATCGAAGGCATCAACCAGTGTCAGATCAACGATAAAGCCGGTATGACATTCGCAGCTGCCCTCCGTTCTATCCTCCGTCAGGACCCCGATATCATAATGGTCGGAGAAATGCGTGACCAGGAAACAGCTGAGATCGCTATCCGTGCTGCTATCACCGGTCATATGGTTCTCTCGACACTTCATACAAACTCCGCTGCCGCTACTATCACCCGTCTTGTTGATATGGGCGTTCAGGCGTACATGGTCGCTACTTCGCTTATCGGTATCATCGCTCAGCGTCTTACCAAGAAGATATGCATGGAGTGCCGTACCCCGAGAATGTCTACTCCCGAGGAGAATGAGCTGATGGGTATCCCCGCTTCGGTTCAGATATACGATGCATGCGGATGCCCTGCCTGCAATAACACAGGCTACAGAGGCCGTACCGCTATCCATGAGATACTTCTCTGTACTCCCGAAATGTCCTCGTGTATCGCAAGCGGCGGTACTGCTGAGGAGATCCAGGATCTCGCAAAGAAGCAGGGTACACGTCTGCTGCGTGACAACGTTGCGGAACTCGTTCAGGAAGGCGTTACTACTATCGATGAGCTTGTTCGTGTTACATACGCTGTCTGATACACTATATATAGTATATTTGCCCAAAAGGCTGATTATAAAAAAAATAGGTCGGCTTATCGCATGACCGTTTATTGGGAGGTTTTTTATGGAACTCGATACAAGTATGGGGCTTGGAACCAAACAGGAAAAGGTTCTTCTCAATATCGACAAGATATTGGACGAAGCTCGTGTTCTCGGCTGTTCCGACGTTCATTTCACAGCTAAGATCGCACCTATCGTAAGACTTCACGGCTCTCTAAGAAAGCTCAGCTCCTATCCTGAGATGACTGAACCCGCTATCCAGAAGATCTGCGAGCAGATGTGTACAGCTAAGCAGCTGGCTAACATCAAGGAGCATATCGACACGGACTTTTCCTACACAACACGCCGCGGCTACCGTCACAGAGTCAATATCTACCATCAGAGAGGAAACACAGCTATCGCTATCCGACTCCTGAGAAACGATATCCCGACTCTTGAGGATCTCGATCTGCCGCCTATCCTCGCTGATTTCGTAATGCGTCCGAGAGGTCTTATACTCATCACAGGACCTACAGGTTCCGGTAAGTCCACTACGCTTGCCGCTATGATCGACTATGTAAATGTAAACAGATCCGCTCATATCATCACTATCGAGGACCCTATCGAGTACGTTCATGAGCATAAGCGCTGCATGATAAACCAGAGAGAGGTCGGCGACGATGTCGAGAACTTCGCTATGGCGCTCCGTGCCGCTCTCCGTGAAGACCCCGATGTTATCCTCGTAGGAGAGATGCGTGACTTTGAAACTATCAACGCTGCTGTAACCGCCGCTGAAACAGGACACCTTGTTATGTCCACACTTCATACAACGTCCGCTTCCGATACCATCAACCGTATCATCGACGTTTTCCCTGCCCACCAGCAGGGTCAGATCAGAACTCAGCTCGCTACAGTCCTCGTAGGAATAGGCTCTCAGACACTTATCCCTAAGGCTGACGGCTCGGGACGTGTCGCTGCTCTTGAGATCCTCAACTGCACAGATGCCGTTTCAGCTATGATCCGTGACAATAAGGTACACCTTATCCAGACAGCTATCCAGACAGGCCGCCAGCAGGGAATGGTCTGCCTCGACCAGGAGCTTGCACGTATGGTAAAGGAAGGTCTTATCACAGACGATGCGGCAAGAGAAAAGGTACACGACTTCTCCGAGTACGAAAGATATCTCAAGGCAAAATAAAAAATATCACATAATTGCACTTTTCACCGCACGGAATATTTGTATGTTTCCGTGCGGTGTTTCTCAAAAGGACAGAAAACGTTTTATATTTTGTGTTACGATTATGTACAGCTGCATTTTTTACCATTAAACGTTTTAGATATAATCAAAGACAAATTGTAAATATGCGCAAAATTATTCTATTCGGTTCATTAATTGTTAAATGTGACGAATAAATCACTAATTATTGCAACTTTTCAGAACCGAATGCCAAATTCACAAAATTAGAGAAAAATTTCTCAGATTTCTATTGACAAATATGGTTCGGGGGTATATAATGTAACTACAGTAAGAGATACGAAAGAGATAAAAGCTCAGATATCTCAATACCCTCAAGGAACTGCCGCTCAGGATATGATCCGGAAGAGTGGGAATGTACTTGCAATTTCGGGAGGGAGTCCAATGGACAACAAATTTAAAAAACTCAAGGGCTTTACGATAATAGAACTTCTGGTTGTAGTAGCGATCATATCCGTTCTCGCATCTATCGGTGTTCCCGCCGCAATGACGTGGATCAGAGATTCAAAGATCACAAAGGCCAATTCAAATGCTCAGCTTGTTTATTCCGCTGCTCAGGATCACCTGACACAGTTGGAGATAAAGAATGTGAATCTTTCATCGGCAGGCGCAGATGGATATATATACTGTGCTGCTGACAGCGGCTACAGCTTGTCCGAAGGCGGCGTTGTACTGACTTCATCTGTCAGAGGTGCTATCCATACACCTTTTACACTGGTGGATTTCACATCAACACTCGGAGAAAGCTTTGAAGGTGTTTGGGCTGTAAAGTTCAACCCCGAAACCTACACTGTAAGATATGCTTGGTGGACTGAAAACACAGGAAGTGCATCTCTCTTCGGTGAAAGCATTCTCTCATCACCATATGCAACATATGCCGATCAGGAAACTGATTACAGAACCACAGGAACGGTAATAGGTCAGTTCCCGATCCAGTAACTCATGGAAAAGCGTTCAGTCGTTTGTTTACAGACTGAGCTTTTTATACAAATTTAATTTATTATTTAAGGAGGAATTTCAAATGAGAAATTCAAAGGTTAAAGGCTTCACACTTATCGAGCTCATCGTTGTTATCGCTATCATCGGTGTTCTCGCAGCAATCCTCGTTCCCTCTATGATGGGCTTCGTTAAGGATTCCAAGTTCTCCACAGCAAACTCCAACGCTAAGCTCGTTCACACAAACCTGTCCACATGGGCTACAAAGGCTGAGACAGCTGGCTTCCCTCTTTCTGTTGTAACTCCCGGTAACACAGGTACTACAATTCCTACAAGACCTGCTACACAGCCTGCTATCACAGACCAGGCTTCTGCTGATGCTATCGGCGATGCTCTCGGTTGGTACATGGGTACAGATACTGTTAACGGTGCTGGCTTCTACTCTGCAGAGATCAAGAACGGTGCTCCTACAAGAACATGGTGGGCTAAGACAGCTGCTGATACTGTAATTGGCAGATATCCTGATGCTACTAATGCTTCCATGGTTAAGGGCACAGACTTTGACTGGAATAAGTAATCTTAACTAAGCCTATACTTAACTAAGATAATTTCCGCCCGATTCGGTTTCCGAGTCGGGCGGTTTTTTATTATTGCAAAATGTCTTAATGTATGGTATAATAATAAAAAGCAAAGGAGGTATCCCCTATGGCACGCAATGTTGTTTCGGCAAAGCTTGATATTATATTCAAAAAGATATTTACGGAAAATGCAGACTTGCTTCATTCATTTGTGGCAAGTATGCTTGACATACCGCCCGAAAGCATTACTGATATTGTCGTTACCAATCCTGAGATACCGCCTGAAACAATGACAGGAAAATTCAGCAGACTTGATCTGAGCCTTAAAGTCGATGACAGGCTTGTGAATGTCGAGATACAGGTAAAAAATGATGCCGATTACCGTGACAGGACTCTGTTTTACTGGGCTAAGCTTTACTCATCGGAGCTGAAAAGCGGTGAAGATTACAGCGAACTCAAACAAACGATAACGATAAATATCATTAATTTCAATATGTTCCCGGGGGAAAATTATCACAACGAAGTCGCCGCAATAATAAAGGAAACCGGAGAGGTATTTTCCGATAAATTCAGCATACACTTTTTTGAGCTGAAAAAGGTTGGAAGAAAGCCCAATCCCGTCAGCAGCCGTGAGCTTTGGCTTCAGTTTATAAATGCGGACAGTGAGGAGGCGCTTGATATGATCAGTCAGACCAATGTTCCCATAATGAAAAAAGCTGTAAATGTTATCTATGATATGTCCGAGGACACAAGAATACGTGAGATCGCCCGTCTGCGTGAAAAGACTGTAACCTGACGCATTATATCACCGTGGGGACACACTCAGTTTTTTGAAGATCACATAGCTTACAGCAAAACAAAGCCGCAGCAGACGCAAATGCTGCGGCTTTATTCTTTCTATGGCGGTCAGAAAAGCAAAATATCCAAAATAAAAAAGTAGCAGAAGATACGCCGACCACATATAATATGGCATGAGGAATTCACACGAAAGGAGAATTTCAAGTGCCATCTGTTTTTTTAAGCCCGTCCACTCAGGAATGGAATCAGTATGTAAACGGCGGCAACGAGGAAGAATACATGAACCTGCTCGCCGACAGAATGGAGCCGTTTCTGCTCGCTTCGGGCATTACATTTACTCGGAATGATCCCGCAAGGAACGTTGCAGGCGCTATTGCTGACTCAAATGCCGGCAGCTACGATGTTCATCTTGCGCTGCATACAAATGCGGGTGACGGTAAGTTTGCGGGACGGCTGCGTGGAATCGACGTTTACTACTCCCCTTACAGCCATCTAAGCAGACAGCTTGCCGTAATCACTGCGAACAATCTTGAAAGCGTTTATCCCGACCCGGCAAAGGTCAATGCGCTGCCTACGACATCGCTCGGAGAGGTCACGAGGACACGTGCCGCTGCGATACTTGCGGAGCTTGGCTACCATGACAATGAAACGGATGCTGCGTGGATAAAAAACAATCTCACACCTATCGCACGTTCGCTTGTTCAGTCGCTCTGCGATTACTTCGGAATACCGTTCGTTGAACCATCGCCCGTACGCAGAGGCGTTGTTGTGACGGACGGCTCAAACCTGAATATCAGGCGGTTCCCGTCGGTGCAGTCGGCTGTTATCGGCGTTATCCCGAACGGCGCAACGGTCAACATCTACGGTCAGACGGGTAACTGGTATGTCATCAAATACGGCTCGACTACGGGCTACGCCAGCGCAGATTTCATTGAAATAACATAAAAAATGTCCGTCCGACGGGATATCCCCCATCGGACGGACGAAGTTTTTATGCGGTATTATCAGACCATAAGCTCGCATACAAGCTTTGAGAATTCAAGCGGATTTTCGATAGGCATGCCCTCGATAAGGAGCGCTTCATCATAGAGTATCTTTGCATACTTCGATACTGCGTCCTTGTTGTCCTCGGCATGGAGGGCTTTCAGCTTCTCGAATACGGGGTGCGATGCATTTATCTCAAGCACCTTTTCTGCCTTTACCTTGCCTGCGTCATTCGGCATGGAATTCAGTATCTTCTCCATTTCAAGGGAAATTTCGCCCTTGTTGGACAGGCACACGGGGTGAGATTTCAGCTTTTCGGATACAACGACATCTGCGACCTTGCCGTCAAGCGCATTTTTCAGGCTTTCAAGCAGATCCTTGTTCTCCTCGGATGCCTTCTTTGCAGCTTCCTTCTCCTCCTCGGAATCAAGCTCCGAACCGCTCTCGGAAATGGATTTGAACTCCTTTTCCTCGTAATTCATCAGCGTTTTCAGCGCAAATTCGTCTACGCTGTCTGTCAGATAAAGCACCTCGATGCCCTTTTCCTTAAAGCGTTCGATCTGCGGGAGAAGGTCTATCTTATCGGCTGTATCGCCCGATGCATAGTAAATATACTTCTGATCTTCCTTCATGCGGGAGACATATTCATCAAGCGTTACAAGCTTCTTTTCCATTGAAGATGTGAACAGCAGGAGATCCTTCAGGATATCCTTATGCGAACCGTACTCGTTATAAACTCCGAATTTTACCTGAATTCCGAACTGCTTCCAGAATTCCTCGTACTTCTCACGCTCATTTGTCAGCATCTTTTTCAGTTCATTCTTGATCGTTCTTTCGAGGGATTTTGCGATCAGCTTCAGCTGACGGTCATGCTGGAGAAGCTCACGGGAGATATTCAGCGAGAGATCCTCCGAATCAACAAGACCTCTTACAAAGCTGAAATGATCCGGCAGAAGATCCGCACATTTATCCATGATAAGAACGCCGCTCGAATAAAGCTGGAGTCCCTTTTCGTAATTCTTTGAATAATAATCGAACGGAGCCTTTGAGGGGATATAAAGCAGTGCGCTGTATGTTGCTGTACCCTCGGTCTTTACGTGGATACTCTTCAGCGGATCGGTATAGTCGAAGAATTTCTCCTTATAGAAGCTGTTGTACTCCTCCTCTGTGACCTCGCTCTTGTTCTTTTTCCAGATAGGAACCATGCTGTTGAGAGTCTCAGTCTCAATATATTCCTCGGTCTTAGGCTCGCTGTTGCCGTTTTCATCGTCCTTATCATTATCGAGATATCTTGTCTTGACCATATCCATCATGATCGGGTATCTGATATAATCGGAATACTTCTTTACAAGGCTCTTGATCTTCCACTGGGAGAGATATTCATCATAATCCTCGTCCTCGGTCTTATCCTTGATAGTCAGGATTATCTCAGTTCCGACGGAATCCTTGTCATATTCATCAATAGTATAGCCGTCAACGCCTTCTTCAAGT
>USNJ01000013.1 GCA_900556055.1 uncultured Ruminococcus sp. | reverse complement strand
TAAATGATGAAAAAGGGAATCCACCCGGAATACAAACTTACAAAAATCACTTGCGGTTGTTTATCCAGCCGCAGAGTCCCATTGAATCTTCGTAGATGTAGCTTTCAACGGGGTTCAGAAGCTCAGTTTTTCCTGCGATTATGTCATAGAACATATTCTTCAGTATGCTTCCTGCCTGAGCGGTAAGGCTTGCAGCTTCAACGATAGCCTCGTCAATGCGTGTGTCCGAGAATATCTTTATTCTGTAAAGCGATACCATACCCTGCGGGAAAAGCTGCGATGCATCGGTGATGAAGCTGTTTGTTTCCGCAAAATCCTCTGCGGCATCATATCCGACAGCAGCAGCCTGCATAGGCGTGAACTTCTTGGAAGCTCTTGCCATAGGCAGATTTGTTACGAGCATCATCGCAAAGCATGAGCAGAAGCATATCGTTCCAGTAAACACCGAAAATGCGACGGAGAACGGAGAGTCGGTATATTCAGCGTGCTTGAATACAGGCACGGCTACCGCACCTGCAATAAGCGCAGCACCGATAAGAGCGGGTGTGAATATTCGGCAGAATCTGTCTGTGATGTCCGAATTATAGGAATTCTTGATAAAATCGGTGATAAGCTCGGTTTTTTTCATAGCCGCAAGCTTCGGAAAATCGTTCATTGTGCCGCGTGTGAACACCTGCGCCTGATTATCGTCCTTGACCATAAACATTGCGCTTTTCGGTTCGGGGCTGGATATATAGCGGAAGTTGCGCTCCGTCCTTAAAACGATAAGCAGCTTGCCTATCGTATTGAACAGCAGACAGCCTATCGCTGCGGGGATATAAACATGGACAATGCCCGCTTTCAGCAGATTTGCATTGGATACGAGCATAGTGAATGACTGTGCAAGAGCCGCTATCACTGCGACTGCGGTAAGGCTGTCACAATCGCCCTTCATGGAGAACAGCTTTGTAAATCCGCAGGAAATAACGGTATATGACGAAAATACAGCAAGCACGCCTACTATGGCATTTACGAAAATAAATGCAGGTGCCTGTGTGGATTTGTCGAGAAGCTGGATTATCGGGAGACTGAAATCATTGGCGAGACCCATATATGCAGTCAGAAGGAAGCATATAAGCAATACGGCAAAGCGCACAAGCAGAGTGCTTTTCAGCTGCGAGATATCGTCCGCAATGGATTCGGCATCGTCAAAATTGTTGAAATCGTCGATAGAATCCTTTTCTCCGCTGTTTTCGGGCAGCTCTTCATCGGGCGACTCCTCCTCATCTCCGACAAGGCGGATATGAAAATTGTCAACGACCTTGTTCCTGCGCTCTTTAAGCTCGATTATCTTTTCGGATTCCTCCGTGCGGTCGAGTACGTCCTCGGGCTCTTCCGCTTCGGTCTTGGGACGTGATATCTTCGATGTATTCGGGATTATCTTTCCGTTCAGCTGTTTAAGGTCTATGTCAGTCGGACGCTGACGTTCGATAGGCGACGGCGGAGTTTTCCTTTCCGCACGGATACGGCGCATCTCATCGACAAGTCCGAGATTTTCATCAGGCTCTTCGCCCTGCTGCTTTGCGAGCATTCCGGTGAAGCCGTTCATGAAATCATGCAGACCTGTGTGCTGGGTATGCTCTTTGTAATATTCGGTGAATTTGTCCTTTGCGGGCTTTTCATCCCCATGCTTCTGAGGTGCATTATCCGCAGGGACTTCGGCAGGATTCGGTTCGACTGTATTTTCCTTGTTTTCGGGACGCAGCTTCGAGAAGAATGCGGTAAATCCCTTGACAATAGTGTTTCCTTTTTTATGCTCCGCTGCGGCAGGGATTTTTCCTGTCTTATCCATGTAAATGTCCGAAAGCTCATCTTTTTTCAGGACATCGGAATATTTTTCAAGGGGAGGCTTTTTGGCGGGACGTTTGTAAAGCTCGGCATACTGATTATAGCTCTTGTCATGCTGAGCGGTCTGCTCACGCTTTGTTTCTCCCGCATATGCACGCATAAGCTCCTCGGACGGTTTCTGCTCGGGGATATCATGCACGGAAACAAGCCCGGTAGCGGTCGAAACGGGACGGCGTTCGGCAGTTCTGCGCCTTTCCTCCGCCGCCTGATGCAGCTTTTCGCGTGCTTCTGCGATCTCGCTGCTTTCATGTTTCGGCGGCTGACTCTTTTTCTCTGAAACAAGAGATTCGTAAAATCTGTCGATAATTTCCTTTTTGCGCTTTGCTTCTTCATCGGAAACAGGCGGTTCTGCGGGATCTTCATCAGCCTTGCTTTTTGGGATATAGGCTGTTTCGGCAGTATTCGGTCTTTCGGCAACAGCTGTCGCAGCACCGCTGCCGTTAAGCTCGGGAGCAGCACCCGATTTTCTCAGATAGGAAAATGGATCCTTCTTATATTTATCTTTTAAAATGCTTTCGTCGGCAGGAGCAGGCTTTGTATATGTATCCGCAGACCTTTCGGCTGTCTTCGGCTTCGGCACAGCATCGTCAGCGGGCTTCGGCACAGCCTTCTTTTCGGGAACGGGCTGCGGTGCGCCGGCAGTATCAGTGCCGAGGAGAGCTGCAAGCTCGGCATCAAGATCAGCCGAACTGCGGTGTGAGGAGCCTGTCGGTTTGTCTTTTTTCGGATATTCATTCAATATGTCATCCAGCGAAAAGTTTCCGTCAGTCAATTCCGTACACTCCTTTACATAATTTTCTTTATACGTCTCTGTCTTACGGCTTCATACATGAATATTCCCGCTGCGACCGATGCGTTCAGCGATGTTATCTCGCCGTACATGGGGAGCTTCAGCAGAAAATCGCACTTTTCCTTTACAAGTCTGCCCATTCCGAAGCCCTCAGAGCCGACTATAAGTGCGCACGGACCTGTCAGATCTGTGCTTGCGTAATCCTCTCCGCTTCCGTCCGTGCCATAGATCCAGATGCCTTTTTCCTTCAGCTCGTCGATGCAGGCAGGGAGATTTGCAACTCTTGCAACGGGAACATAGCTTGCAGCTCCCGCAGATGTTTTGAATACGGTATGATTGAGGGCAGCCGAGCGTCTTTTGGGGATGATAACTCCGTCAGCACCCGATGTTTCGGCTGTTCTGATGATCGCACCGAGGTTATGGGGATCTTCTATCTCGTCGCATATGATGATAAAAGGCGGTCTGCCTTTCTTTTCGGATACAGCGAGAATATCCTCGACGGTCGAATATTCGGCACATGCACCGACAGCGATAACGCCCTGATGCGATGCGCCGCCCGACATAGCGGAAAGCTTTCTGTCGTCGGTCTTTTTGACGAGGATACCTTTTTCCTTAGCCATCTTGACGATAACGCTTATGCTTCCGCCCGCCTCACTGTTTATGTAGATACAGTTGAGCGTTTTTCCTGCTTTGAGCGCTTCTGTAACGGGATTTCTTCCGATGATGTAGTCGGTGGACATATCCTCGTCATCGCTGTCAAAGCCATTGCCGCCGAAGCCTTTGCTGTCGGGACGTCTGCGGTCATCGCTGCGTTCGGGACGGTCGTATCTGCGGCGGGGAGCATCGGAATGATCTCTGCGTCCGCCGTCACGGTAAGGCTTATTTTTATTGGATCTGTTTTTATTGAAATCAGGCATTGTTAATCTCCAAAATACACATAAAATTCTTTGCAATATCCCACTATGGATATATCTATACTATTATAGCAGATAAAGCGGCTGATTTCAACAGGAAATTTGAAATTTTTTTCACGTCACACGGACAGCAGAAGTATCATGATGATCGTTGTCAGAACGGCGGCTGCGGCTGCGGATATGCCTGCGGCTTCGGCGGGGGAGAGCGAATGTCTGCGGCGGTTTTCTCCCGCTATGCGTTCAAGGAACATATCGGCTTCCTCGTTCAGGAGCTTGGGCGGCAGCTCTGCGCTGTTTGGACGGACGTAAAGCACGGCTTTTTCAAAGTATTCGCTGTCGGTCGAGTTTATTTCGATCACTCTTTTGTTGACTCCTTTTATCATTACGGGACACTCCTTGTTACATTTTTCGGAAATATTATTGGCTGAACATCGACAAATATACAGTCCGTAATGAAACAGTTTTCACACATTCAACATACAGCTGTTGAAAACCTGTTGGGAAATGTGAAAAAAGCGGACGAACCTGTTGAAAAACCTGTTGAAACAGTTGAAAAAACGACGTTTTCCAAAGCAGAAAATATGTGGAAAACTATATTACAGCATGTAATATGCAGAAAACGCTGCATAAATGTATCGAGATCACTTTCTTGACGTAAGAAATTCGATCGAGCGTTCGATGCTGTCCTTGGAATTTCCCCAGTCAGCGTCCTTTCCGGTATTTCTGTAATCATACATGGTGCAGTATTTTGATACATCCGCATAAAGTGTTTCGAGATGATTTTTTACGAGGGCGGAAGTGACCTTGCAGAAATCATCGAGTTCCTTTTTCTGGAGATAAGCTGGAGCAAGGGACATAAGCAGGTCGTAATGCGGCAGACAGATGAATTCCTGCTCCTCATAAAGCCTGCGGAAATCCGATTGTGCGAACATCTCAAAGAATGTTTTCATAAGGCGTTCCATGCCCCAGTCAACCTTTTCGCAGACGAAGCAGCTTTCGTTTATTGCCGACAGCTTGCGTGTGCGGGCGTTTTTGGGTTCAAAGAGCTTTTTTCGTGAAAAAAGCTGTTCATCGACAGCAGCTATGTGAGTCTGGAGCATAAGAGCGAGGGAAAGACGGTTTTTCTGTTTCTGCATCTGCGTGAAATGCGTCTTGCAGAAGCCTGCGCGGTTTGTTTCTATGCGCACATCGGGCTCCATCATGGCAGCACCCATGATATATTCAACGGTCCTGTTTTCGAGCATATCACGCATACGGCAGACAGGGCAGCCGCATTTCGGCTCGAATATTTCGCTTATAGGTATAGTCAGAATACTTTCTCGCATATCAATTATCCTTTCGGTTATAAATTTCCGCTTGAAAAAACGATTATTTTGATATATTATAATTATAACACACAAAAAGGTCTTTGACAATGGGGTTTCCCGCTGCGGTTTATTGTAAAAATGCTTATGTGCTTAAGGAGAATATTATGGAATATATGAAAAAAGGCTCGGATATTATTTTAAAACAGCCTGATTTTGATCTCGCCGAAACCCTTGACTGCGGGCAGGCTTTCCGCTGGTTGCCCGCTGCGGACGGATTCTGCGGGCATTTTCTCAACAAGCCCCTGACTATCCTCGCCGAAAAGGACTATTTTATCCTGAAAGACACCTCTGAGGACGATCTTCTGAATGTCTGGGCGGATTATTTCGATCTTTACACCGATTACAGCGAGCTGAAAAGGATATTTTCCGAGGATAAGACGCTTTCCGAGGCGTGCGCATTCGCAGGCGGAATACGCCTTCTGAAACAGGATTTCTTTGAATGCCTTATCTCATTCATCATTTCGCAGAACAACAATATCCCAAGGATAAAAGGCATAATCGGCAGGCTTTGCGATATGTTCGGCGGATTTCCCGATGCGGTCAGTCTTGCGGCAAAGACGGCTGACGATCTTGCACCTCTCCGTGCGGGATTTCGTGCAAAATACATAGAGGACGCTTCGCAGAAGGCGGCTTCGGGAGTGATCTCCGAGGATATGTTCACGGGGCTTTCCGATGATGAGGCGGAAAAGCTGCTGCGCACGGTCAGGGGAGTGGGCCCGAAGGTAGCACAGTGCGTCATGCTTTACGGTATGCACCGCATTTCCGCATTCCCGGAAGATGTGTGGATAAAGCGGGTCATGGCGGAATTCTATCCCGATGGTCTGCCCGATTTTGTTATGCCTTACAGGGGCATAGCCCAGCAGTATTTATTCCATTATATCCGCAATAACAAAATGTGAACAAATATTTATTGCGATTTTATGAAACATTTCCGTAAACCTTAATATTATTTAAAACTAACAAAAAGTGATTGACTTGAAATGTTTTTTTTATTATAATTAATGTAAGTATATTATGGCCGCAGGAAATCATTTCCGCCGATGGATATTTTTTCGGCGCAATGCGGCTTGTGCGGACAGAAAGGTGTGTTATTCAGTATGACTATGGAAGTCTTTAAGGATTATGCCCGTTTCAAGGAGAAATGCCTGAATTTCTCAAAGCGTTTTGCAGACACATATTTCGGGGAGAACTGCCCCGTCTGCCATCCGACAGTCGAAAATATGATATTTGTTGCCTGCTCTGAGGAGGAGGCGCGCAGCAATGCTATCTACATCGCCCGTATGTCGGATATGCTGCTCCAGTCCGATATCGGCATCGACTGGGATACCTTTAATCTTCAGGAGGCAAGAAGGATCGCAGCCGAGAACGGCCATGTGTATCTGACCGATCTGCTCTATGAAGATGCCTTTTTTGCTGAAAACTGGATGATAAACGGAAAGAACGACACCGTTGTCATCAGTGAGGAATACATGAGGGAAAAGGGCAAAATGTATGCCCCTGTTACACCCCTTACAAACAAGGTCCTCTGCTTCAAGAAGATCTACAACAGCTTCTTCTGGGAAAAGGCTGATCCCTCCAAGCTTCTTGTTCTCAATAAGGAATACATAGGCTCAAAGCTTGAAAAATATGCTGCTGACACCGCTGCTGCCATGCCGTCGCTGACTGCTGCGGGAAATGCTGAGATAAACGCATTCGGCGGAAAGATCACTATTGATAAGAATGATGCGCGTCAGGAGGTCGTAAACAAGATATTTGCGGCTCTGAATGATGCTGTCAGCACAATGAAGGATAATCTGACTATCATTTATGCTGCGGGATACAGCTTCAGCATGGTCGAATATCTGTCGGATATCCTCGCAAAATATCTGACAAAAGAGGGCATAAGCGTATCAAAGGAAAGCTTTATGAGCGTTTACTGCCTGCCGCTTACAGCAAAGCTCGATGATGAAAATGTAAAGAAGCAGCTTGATGTTATTGATGTCCGTTCGGAGGATGAAGATGTTGACTGCGTTAAGCTGGCATTTCTCCGCTATCTTGAAAAGGAGGGCGGAATAGGCTTTGAATATGTAAATCATGATGCGGATGAATACAGGAACAAGCTGAGAAATGTTGAGTGCATACCCCTTTCCGAAAAGGATGAGGAAAAGGAAGCACTGGCTGCTCTCCTCGGCGAACGTCCCTGCAATCCCGCCGTATTCAACCTTGCTATGGCAAGATTCCCCGAAGAGGATATCACGCCTATCTGTGAGTTCTGGGGCATACAGCCGCTTTCGCAGGACGAGGTGAGGGACTATGTTTCCCGTGAATATTTTGCCGATGCGCTTACTGATGGTGAGATCACTGCCGGTTATGACAAGGCTGCTATAATCCTGAGCGTTCTGAAGCCTGTTTCCGATAAATACGGTCTGGGCGAAACAGATGAGGTGAAGCGGCTCGAACGCTATATCGACATGATGGACAGAGAGCGCAGGACCTACAACGGCACCGTTTTTGACACTGTTGAGGATATGAAGAAGGCTGCAAAGAATGAGGCTGACGTTGCTGAACTCTGCACGGATCTTTCCGCTATGACCAGCAAGGAACTGTCCGATCTGCGTGCTTATATCCGTTCGATGCCGCTTGATAATCACACTGCTGCGAAGTATCTCGTAAAGATAAAGGTCGCAATGAACAACAGCGAAAAGAACACACTCTCTCAGATGTGCCTGAAGCTGCCGTTCATGACAGAAGCTGAGATCAATATTCTCTGCGAAAAGATCGGCGCTATGGACTGCGATGAATATATAAAGAAGCCGTTCCTCAAAAAGGCTGAGGATTACAAGGTATCCGCTCAGAGAGATGCTCTCACCGAAATGTGCAGAGATGCCGACAAGCTCGACGGAAGTGCTGTTTCCGCACTTGCCGAAAAGATCAGAAGCGGCGGATATGACAAGGTGCTTTCCAGACACTTCCTCAGAAAGCTTGACAATATCGGCGAGAATTCTATCCGCAGTGATATTGCGGCACTCTGCGAGGGTATGGAGAGCATGGCGAACGATCAGCTTGAAAAGCTCAGGAATGCTATCAGCGAAAAGAAATATCCCAATAAATATGTGGCAAAGGTGCTGCGCTCCATTGATTCCCTTGAAAACCGCAATCTTCTTGCTGAGATCAGGGAAGTATTCAGTGGGATCGAAGAAGCGGGACGTGAGAAGATCGATGAGCTTAAAAAGATCATCTCCGAGAATAAATATGATGAAATGCTCATCTCAAAGTACAGCGAGCCTATCCGCCTGAGAGAGATCGCTCTGAATGATGCAGATCTCGACAAGAAGCTTGAAGATATCGCTGATATGGACAACGGCGGACTTGCTGAGATCCGTGAAATAATAAATTCCGGAAGCTGCAGCGAGGAAGCGGCGGAAAATGCAAGAAAGCTTGTTGAAGAGCGTGAATATGACATCGTTTCCGACGAGCTTGCGGAGATCTGCAGCAATATTTCCGAAATGACCTCCGAACAGCTTGAAAAGATCAAGGAGGCTCTGTTCAGCGGAAGATATCCTGCGGAAATGACGGGAGATTATATTGCGGAAGTCGCTCAGCGTGAGCGTGAGCTGCTTGATCTTGAACTTGCCGAGCTTTGCGAGAATGTCTCCGAAATGACCTCCGAGCAGCTTGAAAACCTCAAGCTCAATCTCTCAAGCGACCGCTATGCGCCCGAGCAGACAGAAGAATATCTTGCCAAGGTGGAAACAAGGGAAAGAGAGCTTCAGAGCCTTGAACTTGTTGAGCTTTGCGCTGAGATCGGCGATATGAATCAGGATCAGCTCGATCTTCTCCGTATGCGCCTTGAAAGCGGAAGATATGCTCCCGACCTTATAGCACCGTATGAAAATAAGATCGACAAGCGTGAGTCTGAGATACTTGTTGAACAGCTTGCCGAAAAGTTTGAAAATATCGACAGCATGACAAGAGATGATGTCAATAAGCTCCGTCCCGTTGTCAATGACGGCGATTATGCTCCCGAAGTTGTCGAGAAGTATCTTTCTATGCTTGACAAGAGAGAGAAGGATATCCTCGATAAAGAGTTTGCCGACACCGTGGGAGATATCTCGGATATGGATATCGCCGCTCTTGCCGAAGTTAAGAACAGGATCGCAGAAAATCCCGAATTCTCGTCCGCTGACGGATATGACGATATGCTTGCGAAGATCGACGGCAGGATCGCTGAGCTTAAAAAGGCTGAGCTTGATAAGCTTGTCGGCAGCGTAGGCGAGCTTGATCTCGACGGAATAAAGAAGTTTAAGGAGGATATCGAGGCTAAGAAGTCCGAGATGTCCGAGGAAGAATATGCCGCATGCATGGAAAAGGCAGATCAGCAGGCAAATGCTCTTCGCCTGAAGGAGCTGGAAGGCATTTGTACGGGATACAGCGATTTTGATCTTGCAAGATCCGAAGAAGCACTTGAAAAGGTCAGGGGCTGCGGATTTGACGAAGCTGTTTCCGAGCCGTTCATCGAGCAGCTCACAGCCCATATCACCGAGCTTCACTCGAATTATCTGTTCAGTCTTGTTTCCGATATCGACAATATGTCCAGAGATCAGCTGAACGACGCTCTCGGAAAGATCAATGCCTACGGTTCAAATTGTCCCGAGGAGCTTAAAAAGAAGTATTCCGACAAGGTTACCGCAAAGCTGCATGAGATCGAGGATAAGGAGCTTCAGGGCGTATGCGGAAACCTCAGCGCACTGAATCTGAAGCAGACCAATGATCTGAAGGTCAAGATAGATACCATGGATATCGACAGAGAGGCGAAGAACCGCTACCTTGATGCTATCGATGAGCATATCATCATGCTCAAGAGCGTTGAGGCTGACGGATATGTCGATCAGCTCATCAAGATCATGGAAAACAACAATATTTCCAATGTTCAGTTCCATGTTCCGAGACTTTCAAAGGTATTTGACCTGAAATTCGGCGATGTATGCAAGAAGTATGTAAGCCCGGGAAGATACGAGATCCCGATGCTTATCCACGAGAGCAAGGCAGGCGTTGCCGATGACGGATTTACTATCACCAGTGAGTATTTATACTATAAATTCGCACAGGGCAAATTCGACCGTATCCCGCTAGAAAATATAGTTGAATTTATCCCGAAAAAGACACTTTTCGGTCAGCCGACCATTGAACTCAAGGAGAAGGACGGCAAGACCTACGATATCCCCTGCGGTATAGCAAAGGCAAATATCGACAATGCCGCAAAGGTGCTGACTCTGTTCATAAGCTACATAAAGCAGGAAAGAGCTGCTGCCAAGTTTGCTGAGATACAGGAAGCTGCCGAAGCGGAAAAGCATAATCAGAATGTTGTTTCCGAGCCTGTTCCCGCTGAGGAATCCGCTGAAACAAAGCAGGAAGCAACAGCTGAGGAACCCGCAGCAGAGCCTGTTCCCGAGGTAAAGGAAGCAGAAGCAGCTGCTCCCGAAGCTGCCGAGGAAAAGTCTGCTGAAACCGAAAAGGCTGAGGAAACGGAAGAAAAGCCTGCTGAAGCTGAAGAGGCAGAAGAAGCTGAGGAAGCTTCCGAACCCGAGGAAAGCTCCGAAGAGGCTGAAAAGGTTGAGGATAAACCCGAGGAAGCCGAAAAGCCTGCTGAGACCGATGAGGTCAAGGAGGAAGCAGCCGAAAAGACTGAGCCTAAGCCGGAGCATACCCCAAAGAAGAGATTCTGCGAGGAGTGCGGTGCGCCTATCCTTAAACCGACTGCTAAGTTCTGCATGGAGTGCGGACACAAGCTGTCATAATTCAATGGGTTTTTAGTATTACCGCCTGCGGAGATGCACTCTGCGGGCGGTTTTTGTCGGATAAAAAATGATCGGCATTCCTTTTTCGGAGTGCCGATCATTTTATTGCTGATATACCGGATCATTTGCCCGATGCGATATCGGTGATGACCTTGTTTATGAGCTTTCCGTCTGCTTTGCCTTTAAACTCAGCCATGATCGCCTTCATGTATGCGCCCTTGCTGCCGGATGCGATAAGGTCGCCGAATTTTTCCTTGATGAGCGGGAAAAGCTCGTCCTCGCCCATCTGAGCGGGTGCGAATGCCTTGATTATATCGTATTTGCTCTTGTATTCTTCAAGCTGTTCTGCGCAGTCTGCGGGGCAGGTATCGACCTGTTCCTTTGCGACCTTGAGTTCCTTTAAAATAACGGAATCAACAAGCTCGGATGTGATGTTGTCACGTGTGCCGCCGTCGATAGCTGCTTTCTTGACAGCTGCGATCAGTGTCTGGACAGCTTCCTTTTTGTTGGTGTCGTGAGCCTTCATTGCGTCTTTGAGGGCATTCTGAAGTTCTGCAAATTCCATTTCATTTTCCTCCGTTTATGTTTTTCGGATCATATGCCGATCGGGGCATTATCCTTTATTTACATTATATCACTCTTGTTTTTTCCTGTCAATGGCATAAAAAACCGATTGTTATTCGCTTAAAATGTAAAAAATATGATTATACCCTTTACAAATATGCCGATTTATAGTAAAATAGAATTATAAACGTTTAAGCGAATAATAATCATCTTAAAATATGGGGTGCTTTGATTGATACATGAAGCTGAGGAAAAATATTATTTTGACGGAGAGCTGGGTGCGGTCTATACGCCTGAGTCTACCGAATTCAGAATGTGGTCGCCTTTTGCGGAGGAGGTCTCGCTGAATATTTATCCCGACGGATCGGATTCTCCAGCGAGCGATATCGTGCCGATGACAAAGGACGAAAACGGCGTGTGGAGCGTAAAATGTCAGGGCGATCTTGACAATGTTTATTACACATATTCCGTGACCTTCGAGGGGGTAGCCGAGGAAACGATCGACATATATGCAAAGGCGGCAGGAGTGAACGGCAACAGGGGTGAGGTTGTGAACTTTGCCAAGACAAACCCGATCGGCTGGGGAAATTTCAAGGCAAAGCCGCTGAAAAATTATACCGATGCTGTTATCTACGAAACTCATGTCAGGGATTTTTCCGTTGACAGGAGCGGCGGATTTACTCACAAGGGCAAATTCCTTGCATTCACCGAAACGGGAATGTACAATCAGTACGGCGATAAGGTCGGGATCGACCATCTTATCGAGCTGGGAATAACTCATGTGCATCTGCTGCCTGTTTTCGATTATTATACGGTTGATGAGTCCAAGACGGAAAAGCCTCAGTTCAACTGGGGATATGATCCGAAAAACTTCAATTTTCCCGAGGGATCATATTCGACCGATCCTTATGAGGGAAAAACAAGGATAGTTGAGTTCAAGCGAATGGTCCATGCTCTGCATAAGGCGGGCATAGCTGTTGTAATGGACGTGGTTTACAATCACACCTATCAGACGCTGGATTCTGCATTCACAAAGTCATTCCCCAGATATTATTACAGAAACTTCGGCGAGCATTATTCCAACGGTTCAGGCTGCGGAAACGACCTTGCGACTGAGCGTAAAATGGTCAGAAAATTTATCGTTGACAGTCTTGTTTTCTGGACGAAAGAATATCACATAGACGGCTTCCGCTTCGATCTTATGGGACTTTACGACATCGAAACGATGAATATCATATATAAGACGCTGAAGGAAATGAACCCAAGCCTTATTCTCTACGGCGAGGGCTGGACGGGCGGAGATACGCCGCTTGAATGGGGAAAGCGTGCTATGAAGCACAATGCCGTCCATATGCCGAATGTTGCATTTTTCAGCGATGATTTCCGCGATACTGTCAAGGGAAATGTTTTTGAAAACCATCTTAAGGGATATGTCAACGGCGCACCGAACAGCACGGAAAATGCCAAGGAGATCGTGACCGGACGCACACGTCATCCGCAGCTTCCCACACTCGAAAAATATGCATGGGCAGACTCGCCCGCACAGGTCGTGAACTATGTCGAAGCGCACGATAACCTCACTCTCTGGGATAAGCTGCACTACACAAATCCCACGGACAGCGAGGAAATGCGCATCAGAATGGATAAGCTGGCAGCGGCATTCGTGTTCCTTTCACAGGGCATTCCGTTTATTCAGGCGGGACAGGATTTTCTGCGTTCAAAGCCTCTCCCCGGCGGTGCATTCGACCACAACAGCTACAATGCCCCCGATATCATCAACAGCCTGAAATGGGACAGAAAGCATGATTACCGCAAGGTCTTTGACTATTACAAGGGACTTATCGCATTCAGGAAAAATCACAGAGGGCTGCGCATGACCAAACGTGAGGAGATCGCTGCGCAGCTGCGCTTCCTTGACAGGCTGCCGTCCAAGATGATAGGCTTTGTTATCACATCGGATGACAAGCTTTCGGAAATGATCGTGTTTATGAATCCCGAGCCTTATGAGGCTGATCTTTACGCTTTCGGCGAATACGATGTATATATCGACGGCGAAAGAGCGGGAAATACACCGCTTTATAAGGTGAACGGCGCATATAAGATAGGTCCGATAAGCTGCATGGTACTCGGAAAAACTGAGGACGGACAGGATCAGGAGGGCTGAACTCCGTAAAAATGCATCAGGATAGCCTTGTAGTCCGCACCGCCTTCAGCCATTTCCTCGGCACCGCTCTGGCACATTCCGCAGAGGTGCCCCGTGCCGCTGACGGTGAAGGTCAGGCTGTCTCCGTTATCGGAAAAATCAAATCTTTGTGACGGAATATTCAGTATGCGGCAAAGCTCCGCTCCCGTGACATTCCTGCCGAAAAAAACGGCGGAAATGACTGTGGAGGCGGGGCTTTTTTCTGTTATTTTGAGGATATCGCCCGAGGGCTTTTCGTTATATTCGGCTTCGTATCTTGCCGATATCTCGGCATATGTCATAACGATGTCCTCCGTATCATCGCCCGATGTCATGCTTTCGGTGCTTTGCAGATAGGGGACGGCTTCTCCGAAAGCATATTCCGCAGACTCGGTATATCCCGAGGAATATGCATGAAAGACCGCTGCGATAGGCTCGCCCTGCCATGCAAGATATTCGCCCGAAACGGCTTCACAGGCGGCTCTGACCTTTTGGTATGCCGCATCATAATCATCGCCGAAAAAGGCACGGGCTTCGGCTTCGGTGAAAAATTCCTGATAATCGCTGCGGCTGTCGGTGAAGTCATATCCATCGCCCGAGCCTTTCAGACGGAGCGCATATGTATTTGCCGCAACTGCCTGCGCTTTCAGGGCTTCTTCGCTGTATTCCCAAGGCATCTGCGCAAGGACCGCACCCGTCACATAGTCGTCGGCGGGGATATCACGCACCTCTCCCGCATCAGAAAAATATACCGAAAAATATTTGTTATCTGAACATTCCAGAGTGACTTGTGATGGCGATGATGCGCCTTCCTGCGGCTTTTTTTCGGTCATCAGTGAAAACGTCGGCACTGCTGCCAGCAGCATCATCCAGATCACAGCACATTTTATATTTTCTTTCATATGCATCGTCCTTTCTTTTGGCAAAAATGCTTGACAAGTCGTCAAAATTGTAGTAATATATTATTATCAGGGCTTGCTGTATACCTGTCCTTTGAAATCTGAAAATCAGGGTGAAGTATATTGAATAATTCGAATTATGAAGATAACATTAAAATATTATGCAGCGAGGTTATGAAAAATAACACCATTCCCGCAAGATATTATGAAAAATATCAGGTCAAGAGAGGTCTGAGAAATTCCGACGGCTCGGGCGTTATGGCGGGAATTACGAATATATGCAACGTTCACGGATATGTAATGAGTGAGGGCGAAAAAACTCCTATCAAGGGTGAGCTTATTTACAGAGGCTACAATATCGAGGATATTGTAAAGAACACCGTTGAAAGAGGAAGATTCGGCTTTGAGGAGGTCGTTTATCTCCTGCTTTTCGGCGAGCTGCCTGATGCGGAACAGCTCAAGCGCCTTACCGATATGCTCGCAACATTCAGAGAGCTTCCCGAGAATTTTGCCGAGGACATGATATTCAAGGCTCCTTCGCCGAATATAATGAACAAGATGGCAAGAAGTGTTCTCGCTATGTATTCCTTTGATGAAAATCCCGAGGATATGTCCCTTGAAGCTGAGCTTATGCGCGCTATCAAGGTTATAGCAAGACTTCCTGCTACAATGGTCGCTGCATACCAGATAAAGAGACGTTATTACGATAAAGAGTCACTTGTTATGCATCAGATAAATCCCAACGAGGCTACTGCGGAGAGCATTCTCTCAACTCTCAGACTTGACAGACAGTATACCCCCGAGGAGGCTAAGCTGCTCGATCTTATGCTGATAATCCACGCTGAGCACGGCGGCGGAAACAACTCCACATTTACCTGCCGTACGCTGACATCTTCGGGTACAGATGCTTATGCGGCATATGCGGGAGCTATATCCTCACTGAAGGGACACCGTCACGGCGGCGCAAACGCAAAGGTAATGCGTCAGCTTAATGAGCTGAAGGAAAATATCGCTCACTGGGACAATGACGCAGAGGTCGCAGATTACATAAGAAAAGTATTCAGAAAAGAAGCGGGCGACGGTTCGGGACTTATCTACGGTATGGGACACGCTGTCTATACCATCTCCGACCCGAGAGCTGTTATACTGAAGGAAAATGCGATGAAGCTCGCAAAGGGTACCGAGCTTGAAGATGAATTCATGCTGCTTGATGCAGTTGAAAGACTGACTCCGCAGGTGTTCGCTGAGGTAAAGGGCGATTATAAGGTAATGTGCGCAAACGTTGACCTTTATTCGGGACTTGTTTACAAGATGCTCAGGATCCCGCCCGAGCTTTGCACACCTCTCTTCGCTGTTTCGAGAATTTCGGGCTGGTCAGCTCACAGAATAGAAGAAATGCTTACTTGCGGACGCATTATCCGTCCTGCATACAAGGCTATCAACCATGATAGAGTATATATTCCGCTTGAAGAACGATGATGTTATGGGGGCATAATTATGAAGCAGAAACTATCTCAGGCAAAAAGCAAAGGCAAATCCGGCGTTATCTCGCTTGACAGAAGGAAGTCCTTCTGGGTATTCCTTGCTGCGGCTGTTATCGGCACGCTGCTGCGTACTTACCAGCTTTATGCGGATATGGATCACACTACGGGATATTACACAAAGGGTTCGCTGTTTCTTAATGTTACATCTATTGTGCTTATCGCCGCTTTTATTTTGATAATGCTGATAGTTTTCCTCGGCAGCTCGAGAGACAGGGTGATCGAGTCATGTATTCTGCTTAACCCTATGCGCATAAAATATCATAAGCTTACAAAGAAGCTTTCTTCAATGGTCGCTGTCGGCGCACTTATAATGTCCGCACTTACCATGTGCGAATTCGGCGTTGATGTGTACTCCGCTGTGGCTGAAAAGACATTCGGCACTATGGGCATCATTATAATGGCACTCATGTTTATTGCTGCGATCACGCTTATCTCAGTGGCGGCAGGTGTGCTGAACGGAACGGGCATCTCAAAGGGTCACTGCTTCTTCCTCGCTTCTATCCCGGTATGGAAGACCTGCGAGGTCCTGCAGATGGCGATGACCGATGTTACGGTGTCAAATTATTCGCTGAAGATCTACGATATGTTCACTGATATGGCTGCGGCGATCTTCTTCCTTGCAGTTATCAGATTTTTCCTCGGCTTTGAAAAGAAGCATACGAGATGCAACCTTATCATCTGGGGATATATAACCGCAGTGCTTGCGGTAGTTTCAACTATCCCGAGATATGCTATGTTCTATCTGCTGCCTTTCGACGGCAGAGCATTCCTTATCCAGCCGAATATAAGCGACCTGGGACTGATCTTCTTCCCGCCCGCACTTATTCAGGTATTCTGGACAGCGTTTGAGTACAAGGTTATGCCTAAGCTCAATCCGTTCGGCCGCCGCCGCTGGGTAAGCCGCAGCACTGATGTTAATAAGGGAATGAAATCAATATGATGGGACGGTGACGGCACTGCGCCGCTCCTGCTCGGCAGGGCGTACTTTTTACAGTACGCCTGTTTGCGTATACAGGGAACAGTGCCGCTTACCGAAAGGATCTTTAATGAGAAAAGGAATTTTTGCCGCTGCCGTGCTTTCATTGTCAATGCTGACATCATGCAGCATGGCAGGCTCCGCCGAAAATCTGCTTATGCCGCCTATGCTGAGTGCTGAGCAGTCTGACATCTATGCGGCACTGAAAAAGGAACTCGGCAGCGATTTTAAGCTGAAATATCCCAAGTCGGGCGATTACCGTTCGGCATTCATAGTCGAGAATATCGATGATGAGCCGGGAGATGAGGCACTTGTTATCTACGAGCGGCCCGGCGGTGAGCTTGTCCGCATAAACGTCCTGGATAAGGATGAAAACGGCGAATGGCATTCTGTCTACGATCATGCGGGAGCGGGAACTGAGATAGAAGGCGTGAAGATATGCCGCATCGGCGGTTCATCGGATATGAATATCCTGGTCGGATATAACACGGTAAATCTCAAAGAAAAGCTTCTGAAGGCATATGTTTACCGCAGCGGCGTGCTTGTCAATACATACGATGATTCGTATTTTACCGCAGAGGTAATGGACCTTGACGGCGACGGACTCAATGAGATCGAGCTGATAAGCGAACATACCGACACCAAGCCCGCTTCAGTCAAAATGGTCACATTTGACAGTGACGGACTGCTTTATGCCGCAAATTCGATATCTCTCGACAGCGGAAGCTCGGAGATATATTCAATATCAAAGGGATATGTCGCAGGAGGACGGCCTGCGCTGTTCATAGACAGTGTCCGCGGAAATCAGGGGCTTTCGACAGAGATAATCTACTGTGTTGACGGCGAGCTGAGAAATCCGGTCGCACTGAGCGATGAAACAATGAAAGCAACGCTGCACCCCAAGGGATATTCGCCTGTCGATGCGGACGGCGACGGAATAACCGAGATACCCACAGTTTCGCCGTTTCCGGGATATGAGAATGTTTCGCAGGGCAGCGAGGTCATAAATATCACGACATGGAATATGTTTGAAAATTACAGGATCGTTCCGAAATCTGCGGGATTTTACAACCGGGGTGACGGATACTGCTTTATGATCCCTGCAAGATGGGAAGGTGTTGTCACTGTCAAGGCGGATAATCTTACGGACGAGTACGTTTTCTGCCGCTACGGAGGAAGCCTTGAAGCAAGCGATACGGAGCTTATGCGCATCGCAGCGGTCGATTCCGTAAATGAGGAATCCTATCTTGACAACGGATATTTCACCGTCAAGGCAGGCGGCGGAAAATGCTATATGATAAAGATAATCGAAAATCAGTTTGAACCTCTCGTTCCCACCGAGGCAGAGGTTCTCAGCAGCTTTTATCTGATATGATCGGGAGGTTTTTATGAAAAGAATTCTTGTTTGCGAGGACGAGGACGTTATAAGAGATTTTGTTGTCATCAACCTGAAAAGAGCGGGTTATGACGTTGTTGACGTAAACTGCGGAGAAGCGGCACTCGAAGCTTTTGACAAGGAAAACGGAAATTTCGATATCGCTCTGCTTGACATCATGATGCCCGGCATCGACGGATTTACCGTCTGCAAGACTCTCAGAAGCAAAAGCTCGGCTCTCGGAATAATCATGCTTTCGGCAAAATCCCAGGAGATGGACAAGGTGAGCGGACTTATGCTCGGAGCGGACGATTACATCACAAAGCCGTTCTCACCGTCAGAGCTTATCGCACGTATCGATGCGATATATCGCCGTGTCAGCATGACCTTCGTAAAGGACGAGAAGGAGCCTGTCATCGAGTCCGGACCGTTCTGCCTCAACCTCAAAAGCAGGACTGTCACGAAAAACGGTCAGCCTATCGAGCTTACACAGGTCGAATATCAGATACTTGAATATTTCATGAACAACCAGAACACGGCGCTTGACCGTTCATCGATACTCACGCATATCTGGGGCGAAAATTATTACGGCGATGATAAGATCGTCGATGTAAATGTCAGACGCATACGCATGAAGATAGAGGACGAGCCGTCAAACCCACGCTATATCCAGACGATATGGGGCTTCGGCTATAAGTGGACAGCAGGTAAATGAGCAGAGCAAGTATAACAAAAAGATGGCTGTTGAACAGCGTCGGCGTTATTTCGGCGGTTTTCTTTGTCGCCTGCGTGATACTTACGATATTTATCCGCAACTACTATTACAGCTCCGCAAGGCAGTACATGAACGCCAGAATGAACAATCTGACGGGACTTATCCAGGGATATTACCGTGACAGCTCAACGGGATTTTCAAATGAGATACGCAGCATGGTCACGGGATTTTCCGACAAAAGCAAGCTGGAGCTTATGGCTGTCGGAAATGACGGAAAGATAAGCATAACCTCGTCGGGATTTGTTCCGGAATATACGCTGGGGCTTCAGGATTACAAAGATGCTCTTCAGTCGGGAAATATGGGATTTTACACGGGCAGATGCGAAAGCGGCGAAAAGATCATGGCGGTTTCAGCTGTCACGCCGACTCCAAACGGCGAATACAGTGCAGTAAGGCTGGTCGCATCGCTTGACAATCTCGACAGGACTATCACAAGATATACGCTTCTTCTATGGCTGTCAACGGCTGCGATAATCATTTTCATGACAGCTTCGGGAATGTATTTCATAAAATCCATCGTTATCCCCGTAAGGCAGATAGGTCAGACGGCAAGACGCTTCGCAAAGGGCGATTTCTCCGTCAGGATATCCAAGA